>JABMPZ010000056.1 GCA_013203565.1 Parcubacteria group bacterium
GTATTACATGGCTCATCTTCAACACAGTTCATTGATTTTATAACATCAAGGGCTATTTTTTTCTTGCCTAAATAGTCCATTCCAGAAAAAATCAATGCTTGGGGTATATTTACGCCTTGAAATGCTTTCTTCAACAACTGCCTCTGTTTGTTATGCCCAATAATCATAAATCTCATCCTACTTTTTCTTAATAATACTTCGTTTGTAAATATCAAGATTTTCAATAACAATACCTGTGCCTTTAGCTACACAAAACAAAGCATCTTCAGCAACAAAACAAGGTACGCCAGTTGCTTTTGCAACGAGTTGATCCATACCTCTTAATAATCCCCCACCACCAGCTAATATCATACCTTTATTCATAATATCAGCTGAAAGCTCTGGCGGAGTATCTCTTAATATCTGTTTAACACCCTCAACAATTTCCGCCAATACATCACGGATAGCTCTGGCAACTTCATTAGAAGATATTTTAATATTACGAGGTAGTCCTGTTATTAAATCTCTACCTCTTATCTCATAAAAACTTTCTTTTTTAATAGGAAACGCCCTTCCTATTTTTATCTTTATTTCTTCAGCTGACTGGCTACCAACAGCTAAATTATGCTCTTTTTTGATATACTCTGCAATCTTTTCATCCATTTTATCACCAGCAACTCTTAAAGAATGTGCTGTTACAATACCGCCGAGAGAAATAACAGCAATTTCTGAAGTACCACCACCAATATCAATTACCATATTACCTTCACATGAATTAATTGGTATGCCAGCGCCAATAGCAGCTAAGATTGGCTCTTTTGCTACATAGGCCGCCTTAGCTCCAGCAGCAAGAGATGCCTCAATTACAGCCCTTCTCTCTGTTGAGGTGCTTCCAACTGGAATAGAAACCAAGAGCTCTGGTTTAAAAATTCCAAACTTACTTTTTGTTTTCTGAATAAAATATCGCATCATTGCCTGTGTTACCCTATAGTCAGCAATAACTCCATCTTTCAAAGGACGATATACAACAATAGAATCAGGAGTTCTGCCAATCATTAATTTAGCTTCAGAGCCCACAGCCAAAATCCTATTCTCATCTTTAGAAACAGCAACGACACTTGGCTCATTCAAAACAATCCCCTTTTTGGGGACAAATACTAAACAATTTGCAGTACCTAAATCAATTGCAATTTTTTTTGAAAACATACTAGATCGTTAGTGAATGAGATCTGTGAGGGCGAATGAGCTTACGAGATAGTATCCCCTTTGGGGATAATTTACAATCTACCCTTTTACTCTTTTTATCACAGCTCCTAATTTTTGCAACCTTTCCTCCATTCTTTCATAACCTCTGTCAATCTGATCTATGTTATTTATAGTTGTTTTACCTTTTGCCATTAGAGCAGCTACAATCAAACTAGCCCCTGCTCTAATGTCCATTGATTCAATAGTAACTCCATGTAAATTAGTTACTCCGAAAACAAATGCTCTATGAGGGTCAACAATTTCAATATCAGCACCCATTTTTCTTAATTGATGGGTATAGTTAAGACGGCTTTCATAAAGAGGGTCATGAATCAAACTCTTACCTTTAGCTTGTGTAAGCAAAGGAACAACAAGAGGCATTAAGTCAGTTGGAAAACCAGGATAAGGTAATGCTTGCAACCTAATTGGCTTTAAGTTCTTCGCTGTAAAAACCTCAACTGAATCATTTGATATCTTAAACTCTACTCCTGTTTCTCTTAGCTTCTCTAAGAATAGGTCTAAATGATCAGTTCTAACATTCTTAACTAATACTCTGCCTTCAGTAACAGCACCCATTACAATAAAAGTACCTGCCTCAATTGGATCTGGAATAATCTTATGCTTTACTCCTTTTAATTTATCAACTCCTTTAATTTTTAAAATATGTGCTGACTCCCACTTTATATTACCCCCCATCTTATTCAACATATCAACTAAATCCTGCACATGTGGCTCTTGAGCCGCAATCTTTATTATCGTCTCCCCTTTTGCAAAACAAGAAGCCATTATTAAGTTTTCAGTTGCTGTTACACTAAACTCTGGCAAGACAATTTCTTTGCCTACTAATTTATCTGTCTTGAAATAGTAGAAGTCACCTTCTCCCCTTACATCAACTCCTAATTGCTGAAGTGCTCTCAAATGCGTAACAATAGGCCTTAAACCAATCCTATCACCCCCAGGCCTTGATACCTTAAACTCATTAAATCTTGTTACTAAGGCACCGATTAGTAAGACAGATGTTCTGGCTCTAGAAAACTTCTCAAAATCTATTTTTGAAACATCAACACCCTGCCCTGCTTTTATCTTTACTTTTCTTTCACTAACAAAATCAACACTCACACCCATACCTTTTAATAAATCTAATAAATTCAAAATATCTTTTACTAAAGGTAAATTATCAATAACACACTCTTCTTTTGTAAGCAAACAAGCAGCCACGATAGCGCCGGCCGCATTTTTAGAACCTCTTACTTCAATTTCACCTTCCAGTCTCTTTCCGCCTTCAATAATAAATTTTTCTGCCATATTAATAATTAATAATTATTAATTTTATTGTATCCTAAAATATATAAATTATCAAGTACTTCAGCAAGCTCCGCAAATAAAAAAATGACTCGCGACGAATATTGTCGCGAGCTCAGGAGTTATGTTGTATAACCATAATGCAACTTTTTACTATATTAGTTCTACTTTTTCGTCTGGGACTTTTCCCATTCCTCTAATATCTTAAAGGCAACTGTATTTATGCCTGCGGCTCCAAAGATACCATAACATACGGCATCTACCGCTTCAATTAATCTCTCCTTTTCAGATCCGGATTCAGCATCTTGAGCTTTCTTGACTAAGTCACCAAGAAAACTATTTAGCCCCTCAACTGACAAAGCCGGATTACTATATCTACCCATAAGATAGCCCCCTACTTTTTTAAGTAATCCCTTAGCCTTGTGGCGTGTCCGTTTGTGCGGACCTAAACACATTGACACCTGAAACCAAAGCATTAACATTGTCTCGTCAATCGAGAGAGAGGATGTGGAATGTTCAGGTATTCTTTCTAATATATAGACCTGATTTTCCTCACACTTTCTATTAGCTGCTTTCTGCCAATCTGCAAGAGAATAGCTCGGAGGCTGTTTTTCCTTAGACACATTACAGGCATTACCAATTTTAATGAGCAAACGGAAATACCTACCAGTGCCATCAGTCATCATATTGTCGCACAACCACCTAATTGTCCAAACAACACCAATAAGATTACTGAAGGGGTGTTGTTGGGCAGCGTTACTAAGTGCTTCTGCAACAACGAATGGATCATTCTTCACATTACGTGACATGGTTAAGAGTTCGGCGCAAATAGTCCCACATAACGGGATAGAATCTATCGGCCTGTTTTCTGGGTCATTAAACAGAAGTCTCAACTCTTCGGCAATCGGTTCACTAAATCGGTCCTTAAAAATAGCACTCATTTTGAACCTCCTTTCCTGTTTCTCAACAGGAAGAATTTCTTATCTTTCTCAAGATAAGAGTTTGTAATGCCTTTCTCAAGGCAAATGACAATAACTAATGATAAATTAACATATTTATCGAAAAATAGCAAATTATGAAATAAAGAAAGAACTCAGAAACCAATGCAGGATACTCTGAGTATTTTTTGCTTCTTGTGTATCTTTCGTTCTTTATACACTTTTTATTCTTTTTTTAAAGTCCTTTTACAAAAGGACTATCCTACGAGCTTCTATCTATAACCTACCGCTAAAGTTTACATATTGCGCGGTATCGTGGTACTATACCTTGCACAA
>JABMPZ010000057.1 GCA_013203565.1 Parcubacteria group bacterium
CCAACGCTCGCTCTTGGGGAGTTTAGGGCGGTTAGGGAGTCAACCCCAAAATCCCCAAAATCCCCAAACGCCCTAACAAGCCCCCAAAGGAAGTGCGGGCTCATCATGTTCGTTCGTATAATTATTATCTATGACACTCTTACAACAATTAACCAAAAAAGATGTTCTCAATACAGAACAGGTAGATGCAATAAAGACAGAGATGAGAAGTACAGCGAAAACAGCTGAAGATATTATTTTAGAGAAAAAGATTATTTCTGAAAAAGTGCTTTTTGAAGTTAAAGGTGAAGTTTTGAATGTTCCCTTTCAGTCAGAATTTATAGAAGAAATACCAAATGAGGTTATTTCAATTATTCCAAGAGAGTCAGCTAACTTTTATAAAATGGTGCCTTTGAGGATAGAAAAGACAGAGAAGATTTTAAATGTAGGAATGGTTTATCCAGAAAACATTCAAGCAAATGAGGCATTGAAATTTTTAGCAAGACAGCATCATCTACAGGTTGTGATTTATTTGATTACTGTTTCTGATTTCAAAAAGTATTTTGCTAAGTATCAAGCAGTTGAGCAAGAAATGGAAAAGGTGCTGGAAAATTTAGAAGAAGAAGTGGTTATTCAACCTGAAGATAAAGAAACATTAGTTGCAAAAGAAAAGTATGGGCGATTAGTTGAGGAAGCGCCTGTTATTAAAATGGTTGGAGTTATTTTGCGTCAGGCAGTTGAGGGTAGTGCTTCTGATATTCATATTGAAGCAACAGCTGATGATTTAAGAGTTAGATATCGGCTAGATGGGTTACTCTATTCTTCTTTGATTTTACCTAAGAAGGTGCATTCAGCTATTGTAGCTCGTATTAAAATTTTAAGTCGTTTAAAAATTGATGAAACACGACTTCCTCAAGATGGAAGATTTTCAGCAGTTATTACTAATAAAAAAGTGGACTTTCGTGTGGCTGTGATGCCAACCACTATGGGTGAGAAAGTAGTGCTTCGTGTGCTTGACCCCAGTGCTGGCGTTGACAAATTAAGTGACCTCGGTCTTTCGGGTAGAAATTTTGATGTAATAGAAAAAGTTGTAAAACAGCCGTATGGTATGATATTGGTTACAGGTCCTACAGGAAGTGGTAAGACCACCACGCTTTATACTGTTTTACGCCAACTCAATAAAGAAGAAGTTAATATAGTAACATTAGAAGACCCTGTAGAATATTTTATGGGAGGTATTAACCAGTCACAGGTAAATCCTGATATTGATTTTGGTTTTTCTAATGGACTAAGACAGATTTTGCGTCAAGACCCAGATATTATTATGGTAGGTGAGATTAGAGATGAAGAAACAGCTAATTTAGCTATACACGCAGCTCTAACAGGTCATCTTGTATTAAGCACATTACATACTACTTCCGCCATTGGTGTTATTCCTCGATTAATTGATATGGGTATTACACCATTTTTAATCCCCTCTACTCTAAGTGTGGCTGTTAGTCAAAGATTAGCAAGGGTTCTTTGTCCTCATTGTAAAAAGAAAGTGAAATTAACAGGAAATTCAAAACAATTTGTTTTAGATAAACTTAAAAATATGCCTGCTCTTGCGAAAAAAGATCTTAATTTAACCGAACCCTTGATGGCTTGGCAATTCGTGGGTTGTAAAAAATGCAATTCTAAAGGATATTCTGGTAGAGTTGGTGTTTTTGAGGTTTTAGAAATATCTGAAAAAATATCAGACATTATTCTTAAGGGTGTTAATGAGAGAGAGCTTTTCAAAGAAGCAAGAGTACAAGGTATGGTTACAATGGATGAGGATGGCATATTAAAGGTCTTAAAAGGAGTTACATCTTTAGAAGAAATAATGAGGATAACTCAAGAATAATCAAAAAACTATGAAAAAAATATTATTAGTTGAGGACGATCCGTTTTTAGTAGATATATATTCTAAAAAGTTGCAGAAAAGTGGCTATGAAGTGACAATAGAAACAAATGGTTCCAAGGTTTTAGATGTAGCTAAAGAAATAAAGCCAGACCTTTTGTTGTTAGATATTGTTTTGCCGGAAATGGATGGTTGGGAAATCTTAAAGAAATTAAGTGAAAGCAAAGAACATACTAACCTCAAGGTAATTGTATTTAGTAACTTGGGGCAGAAAGATGAGGTGCAAAAAGGTATAGAATTAGGAGCAGTTAAATACCTGATAAAGGCCGAGTACACGCCGAGCGAAGTAATAGAAGAGGTTAAAAAAACATTGAAATAACATGGACTATAAGAAAAAGATCAAAAAATTATTAGAAACAGCTATTGTAATGAATGCCTCTGATTTGCATATTTCTGCTCATTACCCTCCTACTTTAAGAATAACTAACCAGTTGAATGCAATTGAAGGCGAGCCAGTTCTTACAGCCATTGATTCTAAGGGGCTTGCGTATTCCTTAATGACAGATGAGCAAAAAATAAGGTTTGAAAAAGAAAAAGACCTTGATTTTGCGTATGAACTTGATAATAAATCAAGGTTTAGAATAAATGTTTTCATACAAAGAGGAATGGTTAGTGTTGCTTTAAGAGTTATTGTATCTGAAATTAAAACTCTTGAAGAACTTGGACTGCCTCCTGTTTTGAATTCGTTTATTACCGCACATCAGGGGTTTGTTTTAATTACAGGACCTACATCTCAAGGAAAATCCACTACTTTAGCGGCTATTGTTGATCAAATTAACCATCAAAGAGCAGAGCATATTATTACTATTGAAGACCCTATTGAATATGTTTTTAAGCAGGATAAATCATTAATTAATCAGAGAGAAGTGTATAAAGACACAAGTAGTTTTTCTAAGGCATTAAGAGCATCATTAAGAGAAGATCCAGATGTAATTATGGTGGGCGAGATGAGGGACTTAGAAACAATTTCAACAGCTATTACTGCTGCTGAAACAGGGCATTTGGTGTTTAGTACTCTTCATACAAATTCAGCTGGTCAGACAATGCATCGCTTAATAGATGTTTTTCCAGCTCATCAACAAAACCAGATAAGATCGCAATTAGCTAGTAGTTTACTTGGCATAGTTTCACAGCGACTTTTGCCGAAAATAGGTGGTGGCTTTATCCCTGCTTGTGAGATTATGTTTAGTAATTCTGCTGTGGCTAATTTAATTAGAGAGAATAAAACCCATGAAATACCATCAGTTATTGAGACATCAGGTGCACAAGGTATGACAACTTTAAATAAATCATTAGCTGATTTAGTTATTAATAAACAAGTTGAAAAAGACACAGCATTAAAATTCTCATTGAGTCCACTTGATTTGAAATCAAGAATAAATCGAAAAATAGCATGAAATTTGTCTATAAAGCCAGAGACAAACAAAGCAAAGAACAAAAAGGCATAATTGAAGCATCTTCAAAAAAAGAGGCATTACAGCTTTTAGAAAAGCATAATTTTTTTGTTACTTCGTTGAAGCCAGAAAGTAGTGGGATTTTTAGCAAAAAGCTTGATTTGTCTATCTTTATTTCTTCTAAAGATATAGTAATTTTTACAAGACAATTCAGCATTATGTTGAAATCAGCTATTCCACCCCTTGAGGCCTTAAAATCACAAATTGGCCAAACAAAAAATCCACAATTTCGTGATAAAATTGTCAATATGGCTGAAATAGTTGAAACAGGAGGTTCTTTAAGCAGGGCGTTTTC
>JABMPZ010000058.1 GCA_013203565.1 Parcubacteria group bacterium
ACCTTAGGTTGAATAAGAAGAAGGAGCTCAAGTAATAATCCTCTAAAAGTTGAAAAATTCACTTTTATCATATACTTAATATATAGCAAATCATAACTTTTTTGTCAACCCCATGAAAAAATTTTGCAGCTAAATCTGACGATCGTCAGATTTAGCTGCAAAAAATAATTAATGTAAAATAGTTTAGGCGGTTGTCGTTATACGACAACCGCCTATATCTATCAAATAACAGCTAATTTCGTTCCTATTACACGAGCCATAACAAGTATCTCGCTTAAAGCACATCCCCCAATTCTATCAGAGCCATGCATTCCAAATGAACATTCACCAAGTGCATAAACATTACGTCTGTTTGTTTGGCCATGCTTGTTAATCTTAACACCACCTAAACGATAATGCACCTGTGGAGTCAGTTCAATTGTTTTATTACCTCTTACAGCAAAACATCTCTTTGAACCAAACTCCTGTAATATCTCATCAAAACGATGATGGGCATTATGAGCCCTCAATAATGCATTAGTTTTACTTAGTTCATCTCCACTCTCATCCACGACAGTAAAGTCAACCAAATTATCACTCGGAATACAAACTCCCTTAGAATAAAACGGATGAAGCATGACCTTGTCTAGCATTTTTGTTTCACAGCCAATACTATTAGCAAGTTCAAAAGCATTACTCCATACCTTTTCATCGTTAAATGCTTCAGAGAGGTCTGCTCTATTGCCTCCAGAACAAAAAACTAATCTTTTGCTCAATATATCACTACCAGAGACCTTAACAATGAAAGAGTTTCCTTTCTTCTTAATGCTTTCTACTTCCTCATATATCCTGTGATTCTTTGATGTTTCTTTTAACTCTATCAAAAATGACTGCGGATGAACTATCTGAGCTCCCATAAAAGAGGGCTTTAGCCGAGTAATGCTGTCTAAGTATGTTAGCTCATCATCAATATTGTTTACCATCACATTAACTAGTTGAAAATTGTTCTCATGTTTTCCAGTTACCACCATTGAATGCTTCAACGAATCCTGACGAACTCCCCGTGAACGGAAGTTATAGTATGACTTATCGCTCGCTGTTCGTCTGTCAGGGGCTACAATTAGGAACTTATCATAATCTAAAGATAACAACATTTTAGACAGATAAAGGCCAGAAAAGCCAGCTCCAATAATTACAGTATCTGTTTTTTGCATTGTTTTATCCCTTCTTGTTTTTCTGCAAGAATATACCTATATCTATTTTGCATGAAATACAAACCAATAACACCTTTCTCTGTTGCCCATCATATTCATTGTTTGACAATGCATAGGTATATTTAGTTATTGTTTCTCCACACTTCTGACATGTCCTTTTTTGTTTCATTTCAATCTCCTTCAAATTACCAGCGAAAATCATGGAAAATACGGTCATCATTTTTTTCATTATCTGTATTATATTCTTCTTCGTCTATAAAATATAGCGCTATACAAAGCACAATAATCCAAATCAAGATACAGAGAATACTAAACCATACTTCAAATTCCATCAGATTTCTTAAGAATCCCACTACACTCACCTCCTTCCTTTTTAATTTTGAAAGAACAAACGGTTAAACAAAAAACCGCCCTTGAAAAACTACTAAAATAGTAATCTCTGCAAGGACGGTATTTAAAAACCGTGGTGCCACCTTACTTTATCCGGCAATTTCTCGCCAGACCTTATACCGACTAACATCGGTTGCTGTTTGATAACGGACAGCTCTCCGGAGACAGCTACACATCCAGCTTCAAAATCATAGTAATGTAATATGAGCGATCGCTCAAAATCTATTACCATGTTAAATTACGATAGACTTCACTGTTCAGCTCGTTGGGCCCATTCTCCCAACTCAAACGCTTTTATTAAATTTTAATGTGCTGGTGGAGGGAAATGACGAATATCACTCCCCTCCACATGTTCTGTGTAGCTAATTACTTAAAGGCCTGAACCACCCGTCAGGTTTTTTTTCTGGAACTTCGACAACTATCTCCAGCAGTTTCATTGCCTCTTCTGCTGTTATACCTTCATGAACTATAGCGCAAGCCGCTTTTACTAGCCGATCGGGGTGTTCATGCTGGAACGCGTTTCTGCCAATAGACAAGCCATTGGCTCCTGCTTCCATTGCACCCTGAACCATTTTCAGAGTTTCAAGATCACCCAATTTAGAGCCACCTGCTATTACAACTGGCACAGGACAACCTTCAACCACCTGTGCGAACGACTCTGGAGTCCCTGTATAAACGGTCTTGATTATATCCGCCCCAAGTTCAGCCCCTACTCTCGCGGCTATCTTGATGGCTTCAACATCTTTTTCGTCCTCGATATCATGTCCACGGGCGTACATCATAGCAAGTAACGGCATTCCCCATTCTATACACTGTTGAGCTACATTGCCCAAGTCAGTCAACATTGACGCCTCGTTCTCTGCGCCAACATTGACATGTATAGAAATCCCATCCGCTCCCATCTTTATAGCGCTCTCCACAGAGTTTACCAGAACCTTGTTGTTCGGATCTGGTCCCAAAGATGTGCTTGCAGACAGATGAAGTATCAATCCGATATCCCTACCATATCCGCGATGCCCATGAAGCGCAAGCCCTATGTGACCTATAACTGCATTCGCTCCACCCATTGCTACAAGGTCTACAGTTTCACCCATGTCAGTTAGTCCTTTTACAGGACCAATCGTGACTCCGTGATCCATAGGGATTATAACTGTTTTACGGGTTTTCCTGTTTATAATCCTCTCCATTCGTATCTGTTTTCCTATCATTTTGGTTCTCCTTTTTAAAAAGCTTTAGATTCTTTTCACTGTTCCATAAATTCTTACAACGAGGACATTCCTCATCTGTATTGCCCTGACTTCCCTTAGCCCTACAAGCACAGTTCCAAGTTCTAACGCTCACTATTTACCTCCTAACAAATTGTAAACGACCGTCCAAAACAAAAACCCCCGAGAAAGGGGTTAACTATTGCTCTGGATTTAACTTATTCTTCCTGTTTTAGAAAATCCAAACTAACCCCTTTCTCTGAAAGGATAAACCAAAAGTAAGAAACGAATTTGGTTGTGTGGTTAATTTGACTTTTCATACTATAAATATAGCAAATATAAAAAAAGATGTCAACCCCTAAGAAAGTTTAGTGCTTTCTGTTGGGGTTGACTTGAGTATTCTACTCATGTTAGTCATTATTGTAGACAGGTAAAAACGACGCGAGACACCTACGGTTTAGACAATACCAATAATCACTAGTATTACTGGGGAATGTGTCATTGCCACCGCAGTGAGTACACACTTTAGTTTTTACCTCTTGTGAATTCTTCCCACACATTTATTTTTCCTCCAATGAAAGGTTAATGGTTCTCTACTAAAACTTATCAAACTACTTCTCAATTGTCAATGTTCTGGTCTGTCTCTGGTTCAGGAATGGGCTCGGGCTCGGGTTCAGGCACGGGTTCGGGCTCAACCGCTTTCTTAGATGCCTGCCCCTGCACCTCTTGTGTCGGAGGTATTTGTTTCAAATCTATTATATACTGAGCTAATTCTTTGAATATTGGCACTGTACTGTAACCAGCAGAACCAATTCCTTTTGGATTATCTAATTTTATTAAAATAACAGCTTGCGGGCTCAGGGCTGGAAAATATCCAACGAAGCTATGTATAGTATTGTGTTCATAATACCCCCCTGCTGGATTTGGCACTTGAGCTGTTCCTGTTTTACCAGCAATATGGTAACCAGGTATTTTAGTACTCCTGGCAGAACCGTTTTTTACAACACTAACTAACATTGCAGTTAACTTTGCTGCTGTTTTTTCTGAAATTGCCCGTGCTTGTTCTTTTGGCTCTGTTTCTGCATACTCCCCTGTTGGCTTAACAACCCTCTCAACTATATATGGTTTCATAAGTCGCCCCTTATTAGCAACAGCAGAAAAAGAAGCTACAAGCTGAATAGGAGTCATTAAAATACCTTGACCAAAGCTTGCTGTGGCAAAATCTCTTGGATAACCCTTTTCTAATCCCTTGTTATTTGAAGAAATCTCACCCTGTAAATCAATGCCTGTTTTTTCTGTAAAACCAAACCTTTTCACATACTTAAAGAAAAGCTCATCACCAAGTTCTTGCTGAACAAACACAGCCCCTGTATTAATCGATTCCTCTAAAACATCAATCATACTCTGCTCACCCCAAACTCTTTTCTCAAAGTTATAAATAGGGGGGCCTCCAACTTCAATAATACCCTCATCTTCGTATGTTGTCTCAGGGGTTACTAACTCTTCTTCCAGCCCAGCAGCCATTGTTATTGCCTTAAAAACACTACCTGGCTCAAAGAGTTTCTGTGTAGTTGTGTTTAAAAAAATCCCAAGATCATTTTCTTTACCATAATTGTTAGGGTCAAAATTAGGATACTCTACTATAGCTAAGAGCTTTCCTGTTGATGGCTCCATAACTATAATCTGACCAGAATCAATATCCCAATCATCTTTAGCTTGTTTCATTAATTTCTCTGCAAAATACTGTATGTTATAGTCAATGGTTAGCCAAATATCATTGCCTTTACTTATAGCATCTTCGTCTGAAGCTCCATCTTTAAAATCTAAAAAACTAAACAAGGAGCGTTCTTTTTCTTTTAAAAACTCCTCGCCTTCTAAAACATCGTTGTAGTAATGTTCAATTCCATACTGGCCTTTATGGCTTTCATTAACAAATCCAATAACATGCGAGGCAAAGTCATCTTGAGGATAAAATCTTGTATAAACATCTTCCAAACGAACCCCCTCTAATCTCTCTTTTTTTATCTTACTCTTAATCTCCTCACTAATCTCTCTCTTTATTATCCTCCCCTCTTGCATCATACTAATAAGTCCTTCTTTGTCTTCATTTAATAAGTCACTTAAAATCTGCGCATATGGTTCAAGTAAAGATGCAGATATGCTTTTTGGTGTAACAAACAGAAGATACTTTGTTTTTGTTTGAGCCAAAGGAAACTTCCCTTGATCAAGGAAAATCTCTCCCCTTTCTGAAGCAACATCTTCATACGAAACCTGTTGACCTAAAGCCCATGCCTCGTAATGCTCTCCCCTCTTTATTTGTAAACAATAAAGACGCCAGATGATGACACAGCCAGCTATAAAAAACAAAAAGAATATAAAATATATTCTCCAACGAATTACACCTCCTTCGGTCTTTTTCATTTGCTTACTAATTGTTCTGAATGAATAGGTATGTATCTAACCTGTCCTGCTTTCACAAAATTCAGTTCAGATACTTTCTGTTCTATCTGTCTTAGGGAAGACGGGCCAACGGCCTTAACAGCTAAGTTTGAATTTTCCCTCCCAAGAACATCCATTTGCATTTCATAATCTTTAATTGCAAAACTCTTTGCCAGTAAGTCCCCTATTTGATAAACATACAGCCCTAAAAGCATAACAACAGTAACAGCAACTAATCCCAAAGCAACTTTCAACATAAAACCAAGCTGTAACCATTCAGGTAACTCCATTTGAAAAGGTAAATTTAAACTCAATGCTTGTGTTTTCATGTAATTATTGCCGCGCGTAGTTTGGCTGATCTGGCTCTTGGATTATTATCAAGTTCCTCCAAACAAGCTATAACTGGCTTTTTAGTTAATATCTTTATATCTCCCTTGCGTTCTCTATCGCGAAAGAAGTTCTTAATTATTCTGTCTTCTAATGAATGAAATGAAATAACAACGATTCTGCCTTTTTTCTTCAAAACCTTTAGTACTTGAGGCATCACCTTGTTTATACTCTCAAGCTCTTCATTTACTACTATTCTTAAGGCCTGAAATGTTTTTGTTGCTGGGTGGATTCTACCAAAGTGAAACTTTACTGGAACTCCATTTTTCACTGCTTCAGCTAACTGTAATGTGGTCTCAATCTTTTGTTTTTTTCTTGTATCAATAATGCTCTGAGCAATTAACCTTGCAAAACGCTCTTCGCCAAACGAATATATGAGTTTCTCAATCTCCTCTTTTGGCCATCCATTTACAATCTCATAGGCAGTTAACTCGCCCTGCTGATTAAACCTCATATCCAATGGCTCATCTTTCTGAAAACTGAATCCCCTACCTGATTCATCTATATGCCAACTTGAAAATCCAAAATCAAGAATAATTCCTTTTGCTTTATTAAATCTTTTTTCTTCAACAATTTTTTCTAAATTTGCATAAGAATCATTTACTAAAACCAATCTCTCGTAATTCTTCTCTTCTAATCTTTTATACAAGTCATTATCTAACTCAATTCCCAGTACTCTGCCATCAGGTGCATTCTTCTCTAAGATTGCTTTCGTATGTCCAGCAAAACCAACAGTAGCATCTATGTAATCCTCATTTGACTCAACATCCAAATATTCTAAAACCTCTTTTTGTAAAACTGGTATGTGCATGAAAGATAATTTTCAATTTCTAATTTTCAATTTTCAAATAATTTTACACTCCTAACTCTTTTAATCGCTCTGCAATATCCCCTGCTGCTTTTTCTGTTTTCTGCTTATATGAATTCCATTTAGTTTCATTCCAAATCTCAACACGATTATACAAGCCAGCAACTACAACTTTTTTAGTCAACCCAGCATAATCTTTTAAATAGTCAGGTACTAATATCCTACCTAATTTATCTAAATTAACTTCCATTGCTCCAGCCAACATAATACGCGCAAAGCCCCGAGCATCTGCTTGAGACAATGGCAATGCTGCTAACTTTTTAGCTAAATCCTCCCAGTCCTTCATGGTGTAAACAAACAAGCAATTATCAAGCCCCTTTGTGACTATAGCTCTCTTACCTAAACTTGCCCTAAATTTAATGGGCATTGCAAGACGCTTTTTTTCATCTAAATTATAGCTATATTCACCAATAAACATAATAAGAAAATTGGCAATTGTCCCCTGTCATCGGGACCTCACCCACTGTGGTCTACCTACCCTCTCCGTTAACAAACGGACGCAGGAAGAACACAACAGCAGTTATGCGAGATTTGAGATGGTTATAAAGTATTTTATAACTATCTCCTGCAATCAATTTATCACTACTCAATAAATTGACTGCACCCGATGACAGGAGAAACTACCTTAACGAGCTGGTTATAAAACCATCTCTTGATTTAACTTATCCACATATTTGCTTACTTATCCCCACTTCTATCCACATATTTCCATCCATCTCCATTATCGCTCCACCACAACCCAAAGTCAACCCCCTCCTCGCCACTATAGATATAAACAAAAAACCCTATAAAACAAGGGTTTTAGCAATTTGAACCAATTTTTTATCCACACCTTATCCCCAAAAATGAAAATAACACAGTTAATACCCCCTACCCTCTCCTCATATACCTCTTAATCATAAAAGCAAATACAGCTCCAACGATAATAATGGTTCCCATCCACAAGACCTGACCCGTGACTGAAAGGAAATCTACACTCTTAAATGCATAACCAAAAACCACAGCTGGTACTGCTGAAAAAATAACAGTGATAATAAAGTAAGTTTTGAATCTCATATTAGTAAACCCAGCAGCATAAGAAATAACCTCAAACAAAGCAAAGCCAAATAATCTACTTGCAATCAATACTTTTTTACCACTGACTAAAACAAAATTATCAATCTGATTTATTGTCTTTTCACCTGCAAGTTTTGCAACCCATTTTCTGCCAAACCTTCTGCTTATCCAGAAATTAATAGTTCCACTAATTAACCCTGCAATGTATAAAAAAAGAACTGTTTTCACAATCCCATAAATAGAAGCCCCTAATAGAACTCCAGGCAACCCAGCCAATGGAGCTACAATATGCGACACCACTACATATAGTATAACAACAAGGGGGCCGAAAATACCCATACTTTCAGTAATAGCTATAAACTTATCTGAACTCACTACAGGCAACAACCATTTTAATAATAAAGAAAACGCAATTATTACAATTAACACTTTACCTATCTGCCAAAGTTTTATTTTATTTAATTTAGCCATAATATATAAAGGTGTCCAATGCTCGTTCTCACGAACAACTGGACACCTCTTTTGAGCGAAACTCTATTGCCCCCTCTAACACGATTGAGCGATTACGGGTAGCAATAATATAAGCGTTACAGCTAACAGCCAACTTGCTTTTCTCATCATGATAATCCTCACCTCCTATACTTATTATAGAGACAATATAATCAAAAATCAATTTGCGGTTAAATACGACGATCGTCGTATTTAACCGCAAATTGATTTTTACAATTTATCAATTGAAATAAAATCATCCCGAGCGATATGGTTTTAATTTTAATATTTAATAATTTATAGAGTTATTTAACTTTAGTCCATCTTGGTTTTTTAGGTCCATCATTCCAGTCAGTTTTCTTACATAACTTTCTCTTTGCTCTATGTTGAACTACTTTTGCTTTTCTTTCATCAGCCCATTTATCAAAACCAATTAACTTGGATTTAAAAATCCAAATTAATACAATGGCAAGAATTAAAGGAATTAAAATAGAATTAAATATATCGCCAGCAACACCTGTTGGAACTTCTGTAACAACCGTTGAAGCACCTGCAACTCCTTTTCTATTTACAGCAACCTGTGTAGTATCTTCAGCTGAAAATCCTGCATTATATGTAATAACACTTGGAAATAAATTAGTTCTGCCAGGATTGAAAGATCCTGCGGGACCTACCTTTGCTTTGAAAGTAATTGACTTTGTTTGGTTTGGAAACAGCTTATCTATGTTTACTCCCCCAAGAACAATATTCAAATAATTACTAACACCATCTATTTTTAAATCATTTTCATAACTAATCCCTATTGGTAAAGTAGCTATTGTGATTGGGTTTCTAACTAAAAGATTGCCTGTTGAGAAAACATTAACTCTAAAGAGTAAATCATCGCCTGGTTCAACACCTCTTGTCTCATACCAAATTGTATCTCCTTTAGTAACATTCTTGAAAGCCATTTTAGTATCAAAAGAAGCACATGATGTTTGAAAAGTTTTATCTGAGCCATAACCTTCTTCCAATGTGTTATTGCGAGCTACTGCTCTAAAATGATAAGTAGTACAGGGCAGTAAATCAGAAATATCATCAGAAAAATAGCCAATTCCATTTTGAGGTTCAGGGTTAGTATCGTTTCCATAATTGATATCATTACCATATTCAAACCAAGTATACATATCAGCACAACCACCATCATTACTAACATATCCTCTTAAGTTTATTGAGGTCGCAGTTGTGTCTCTTGTACCATAAGTAGTCACACGAGCTGGTACTGGATAAGGTGTATTTGACTTAGCAGATACTGAAAAACCAGCACTCAAAAAAGCGCTGATTAACACAGTAAGTAAAATTAAACTAATTGTTTTTGTATTCATTTTCATATTTATAACATCACTGCCTCAACTGCAATTCTTCTGTTATCTTTGCCTGGAGGCCAGCAACTTATTAATACTAACATATATCGTAAATTTGTCAAGGTAGAATCAGGCATTTCCTCTCCTTTTTCTAAATATATTGTATTTTGCACTCTATAGCTGTATTCCTTGTTGTTGTAAATAATAACTATTCTATCTCCTACGCCTAATTTATCTAATTTAGAAAACACCCAATCATGATTTATTCTTGGCCATAATGCAGGAGCTGAATGACCCAAAACCATTACTTGCCCCTTAGTACCCGGTAATGAGCTACCTGGATAATGAACCACTCCCCTATCCAAATACTTCTTAAAACCATTAGGGCTAAGATTGCTCCCTATTTCTTCATCAATAAAAACCATTGGAGCTTTAATACCAATACGCGGTATTTCTATACTGTTTGTATCCTCAACATCTTTTACTTTAATTCTGGTCTTATTCCAAACAGCACTCAATATCTTATCTATTGATATGTCTTGAGTTGGGTCATCTAAAGTACTACCTATTTGAGCTGTAATAATCCTGTAATCAAAAACCCAATAAACCTTTGCCCAGTTTAAAATCATAAAACTTAAACAGAAAATAACAAGAAATGGTTTCCAGAGTGCCTTTATTTGCTTTCGTAAAGAAAGTTTTTGTTCTTGTTCTGAACTCATATTAATAAATACTTACTGTATGTGGAATAATCCTTAATACTATATCTCTATTCAAATACACGCATACAGCTAATAAGATTAAGAGTATAAATATCTTTAGAGTTAGGCGTCTATGCTGAATCTCAATCCTAACAAATATACTAATCAGTAAAAGCATCGCAATAACTGCAAGTGAGGAAAAGATAAGCCATTCAAGAATGTTATGATAATTCATAGCCATAAATGTATAGAACTTGAACTTTAAGCTATCTTTTGTAGTATCTTTTAATTCACTCTCCCCTACTGGCTTACTTTCTGCAGGGGCTACTTCTGGCTCTGTGGTTGTTGGCTCTATTGGAGCTACGATATTAGATGACTCAACTGATCTTAGCTCTTCTGATCTCTCTGTAATAATTGGTTGCATTACAATAGGTACAACAGGAGTTTGTTCTGCCATAGATCCAAAAAGCTGAACAACAACAGTGTTTTTTGTTCCCTTAAAATCCCCTCTTACAATAGCAATCCCTATCTCCCTATAATCAGGGTTTAATAGATTGGCCTGATGAAGTGGTGAGTCCTGCCATGCTTGATGTATCTCTTCAGAGTCTAAAAACCCAATGCCTAAATTCTCACCCGCATAATAGTAATCATAACCAGCTACCTTAAACCAAAACCATGGAGTTATACCTTCAGGACTATTATGGTCAAAATACCCCTGCTCTAACATATGCTGTGCTTTCAAACCAGCTGCCTTATTCAACGCGGGATTCTCAACTAATTCTCCTATTCCAAGCTCTCCCCTATCTTTATTCAACATCTGAATTAAAATATTTCTTGATACCTCTGCAAAAAGATCTGATTCAGAAAACTCAAGCAAGACCCCAAAAGAAACAATCTTTAATACAATCAAACAAACCAAAAAATATACTAAAAAATTACTATCTAAAATCTTTGGTTTGCAGTCATTTGCCTCACAAGGCAAAAATATCTTTTTAATTTTATTAAGAATATTCCACAACATATTTATTATATTATGTCAATATTATACCACATTTCTCAAAAAAAACAACATCTTACGACGTAACTACTCACGCATTTGAAGTAGTAGTGATACAGTAATAACATTTGAAGTAGCCGTATGTTAACCCGCGTGGTTATTAGCCTCCGAAGAAAAGGCAACAAATGGGCACGATCGTGC
>JABMPZ010000059.1 GCA_013203565.1 Parcubacteria group bacterium
ATTTGTAGTCCTATTGGAGAGTATAAAACAGAGAATAATCAATTTATTAAACAAACTATTACAGTCATTGAGATAATTAAAATTGAAAAAGATTATCATTAATAATAATTTATGGTTTTAAAAAATACAAAACAATATATTGAAGAAAAAAAATCCCAAGGCCTATATGGCTGGGAGTCCGATTTTGCTGTACATCCTGGCCCAACTCTAAAAGATGAAATTAATTTTTTAGGGCTAACACAAAAAGAAGTAGCCTTTAAAACGGGTAGGACTGTACAGAATATAAGTAGAATTGTGAATAGGAAAGAGCCAATCACTCCAGTAATGGCCTTAAAGCTTGAAAGAATCTTTGCAGGTAGACCATCTGCGCAGTTTTGGCTTAATATGCAGACGGCCTACGATAAAAAAATAGCCCAAATAAAAGAAGAGAAGAATGCTGAAAAAGAGATAGGGTTTTTTAAGGATCATTTAAAAGAAACTTTTAAAGAATTGCAGAGAGTAGGGGTTTTTGAGAAGTTTAATCTTAACAAAAAAAGTTGTTTCAAAAAAGCAGTTTTATTGATAAAGGATTTTTTTGGTACTTCTACTATAAGAAATATTAGTCACGAGAGTGCTATGGGTGTGGCTTTTAGAAAATATAACAGAGAAGACCTTAATCGCTATAATTTAGCTTCTTTGTTAAAGATTGGCGAAAAACAAGCAAGAAAAGTATTAAAGGATGACTCATTAAAAGAATACAATGAAAAGAATTTCTCTATTGAAGTGCCAAAGATAAAAAGTTTAATAAAACAAAAGCCGTCTATATTTTTAGAAAGTTTGCAAGAGATTTGTCTTAATCTTGGTGTAATAGTTATTTATGTTCCCAATATTGAACACACATATTTTGGGGGAGCAACTAAATGGATTGGAGGTCACCCTGTTATAATGCTTAAAATGGAAAAACAATGGGGAGATATCTTTTGGTTTAACTTCTTTCATGAAGTAGGGCATGTTTTAAAACATAGTAAAAAAGGTTTTTTCATTAACTTTGAAAAAGAAGAAAACAAAGGTATCGAAAAAGAAGCTGATGAGTTCGCCAAAGAGATGCTTATATCAGATTTTTATGTTACCGAAGAGACAGATATAACAGAGATAGGACTCAAAAGGGTAGCTAAGCAAGCAAGTGTTTCTATAGGTATAGTCGCAGGAAGGGTATGTAATGATATGGATGATAGAAAGTTATGGGAGTCCTTGAGCCAATTCAGATATACTATAGAAGAAAAAGCTCATGATTTTATAGTAGAAGGGATAATTAAGTGAGTATGCTCTAGTTAAAATGAGACATAAAACTATGCTTTTTGACGGAATGATATAATTTGAAAATAAATTATGGTAACCTATTTATGAGATATCTAGCGGTATTTCTACAATATTTTTGTTAGATATTAGTTATCTATTGAAAATTTGAGTAAAAAACGGTAAGTTAGAATAATATTAAAGATAGTGATGTTTTTGATTCTGCGTTGGGATTTTAAATAAAATATAAAAATTTATGGAGAGCGGGACTATTGAAAAAATATTTAACTATTATTTTAACAAACTAAAATTTGAAGGGGAAGTTACCAGAGCGCTTAGAGAGTTTTTTGATATGCCTGATTTTAACGCAGGTGATAGTTTTAATCTAACAGACGAGGATGAAGTCACTTTTAACGAGTGGTTTATTTTTGATTTTAAGTTTAAGAACGGCAAAACTCCGCTTGAGGATTTTTATGAAACTAATCCATATAATTTTAAGATGATTCGGCTTCAAGTGTATAAAGATTTGCAGGATAATCATTTCGGGTTGTATGAGGCAAAAGAGGTTAGGTTGGGAGAGAGTATTGTTTTGGAGAATCTTCAAACTGGTAAAATTTATGAAGTAAGAGAGTATTCAGCTACTTTTGGCTTAAAAAAAGGACAGGTTTTTTCAAGTAGAGTAGGTAAAGTGGGGGATCACTATGAGCTAGTAGGAAGTAACCCAAGATTTGGTCCTGTGAGGCTTGATAAGACAATGAGAAAGCTTTTTTGCGAAGATAAAAGCAAACTAAATCCAAAAGTTCTTAGAGATTCTTTCACAGGTTCCAAAGATAAAGAATCTTTGCCTTTTCCAGAGGAGTCTGTGTCTTTAGAATCGGCAGAGAAAGATCTTAAAAGGGTTTTAGTAGAGTATGATTTAGAGGGGTTTGTGGATACTGAAATAATCATGGAATGGATTTATAACCATTCTGACAGCAATCCGTATACATTTGAGTTAAACCTTCTTTGTAGTTTACTACAACCAGATATGAGAAATTATAACAAAGCACTTGAAGAGGTCCTCAATACTTACAATGTTTTCTATAATCTGTGCCCACAGAAAGAACTCGGCACAAGCCCTCTTGAAAAAACGAAAGAAGCTAAACAAAAAGGAATACCACCCGATCTTGAGATGTCCCGTACTGAATTTCCACCCTTGGGCTGGAACAAGAAATATCGCAAGGCGTTACAATATATGAAAAAAGCCGAGTTTAAAAAAGCTCTTAAAAAATATAATGAAGTTTTTGATTATTTATTGGAAAACAAAGTTACTTTTCCTGATATTTTTAGGTTGTACACTAATAAGGGTGTTTGTCATTCAGCTTTAGGCGAGGAAAAATTAGGAGAGTTTATGCTTGAAACATCTGTTTTACTCAATCCATTTTATGATTTTGGTCAGAAACAACTGAAAAAGTTCCTAAAACAGAAAAGCAATTTTGCTAAAATAAAGAAAAACAAAGAAGAAGATGTTACTAAAGATATTGGTTGGCGATATTATCAGTTTTTGAAACCCCTTAACATTAATTTTGCCCATACCCCAAAAGAACCAACCACTGTTTCAAACATTACTCCGCTTCAGAGAGTAAAGGTAATTTTGGAGAAAGATTTGAAGGGGGACTAATTTAGAAATGTCCAGAGTTATCCACACCCCCCATCAAACCCTACAAAACAAAAACTAAAAGGAGCTAATTTCCTTTTAGTTCTTGTTTTTTCGAGAAAATTTGAATAAAAAAAGCAGGGGGTGGAAGAGTTTTTAATTCTTCCACCCCTTTGTTTGGGTTTTATGAAACTAGTCGCAATAGAATTTTCGAGAAAAATTTCTGAGTTTTGGTTTTTGGTGCTGGGCGCATCAGGGTGCCGCAGATTCCGCACCGTATAACATCCTTTGTTGTTTGGTTGGATGTTTCCATCTTTTGATTCGGTCTACCCCCACAACTGCAACATGTACCTATGTCATCCACAGCATAAGGAAGTTTCTTATACTCTATAGGCGTGATTTTTTTGGCTACATGTCTGCGTTTAGGTTTTTGAGGTTTAAGAGATAGGGCTGTTTCATGAGCCCTTATTCTTTCTTTTGTTTCTCTAATTTGAATCAGATATCCCTCATCCCCATAATCCACAACAGTTGTTTTTTCACCATTCCAAAATACATTCGCACCATTCTTATATATTCTTCTCATGTCACACCCCTTTCTTTGGGTTAGGGTTAAGAGTTTAGTGTATTATTTCTATTTGTTTTTACCATATATGGTGGTGTGTTGTCAAGTGGGGAGGGTAATCTACACACTCTATACAAAAAAACTGCCTGTTAGAGCAGGTTGTAGTAAAAGATTGAAGGTTTTTTGTTACCTTCTGTTATTTCTGTTGTTACCACCAGAGGATGGGGTTCCTTTTACAATAGCATAAACTACTATAGCTACGATTATTAGAACTATAAATGCACTTCCGTTCATTTTATTATGTTTATTACTTATTGTTTAATTATCAGGTATGTTGTAGGGTTTGTCAACTGGAAGGAGTCGGACTCCTTCCAAGATGGGGGTTTAGGCATTGACAAACAGGCAAAAAGGGTGTATAATATATGGTGTATTGTAGATTCTTACTTTATTGGCTAGGGTTTTACTCGGCCATTTTATTGAGGAGACTTAGAAATGAAGGGATTGATTGTGATTTTCTTTGTGGCGGTTATGATTCTTGTTTGTGGTTCTGCTTTTGGGCAGATCCAGGTGTTACTCAACCTTGAGAGCCCTCTAGGGATAGCCCCGGTTGGTCAAGGTATAGAGCTGATGTTGATTGATGTTGTTTCAGAACAGGACTCTGTTCTGAACTATTTGGCATTTGTCGTTACACAAGACATAGGGAGGTTGTATCTTTATGATGACGGGGTTGAAGTCGGAGTTAGTGGAGACCATCCCGATAACAACGGGAACTTCACTTTTCATGACTTCAATGTCATACTTTTTACTGGCGTGGTAAAAACATTGTTGGTTCGCGGGGATGTAACTCGCCTCCGAGGTGTAAGACCAACTGTGAGATTAGAACATCTCTGGGCCGTAAACTCGGAGACAGGTTATGGCATTAGTAGTTTTGAGACCGGTCTGCCGATCTCCTCAAGTAGAGTGAAATGTGTGGAGGAAGAATATTTTAGGCGCGACACATATTATGTTGGGTCTGAAATGGTGGTAGCGTTTTCGTCTCGGAATTGGATAAATATTCTATTCAATCCAAATGATTTCGAATTGGTTGGTTCTACAATCAATTCTGGGGATATTGAGGCACGTCCCACACAACTGAAGGTAGTTGATGGGAGGAGACAAGTCATCATGAGAGCTCCTTTAGGTGGGGATTATTTCAAACATTATGCACTTCACCTTATACCTAAGCGATCTGGACTTTTGCCAGTTTGGGTTCAGAGGAGTGTGTATGATCCCATAGAGCTATTTTGGTTCTATGTGGAGAATAGTAGGGGACCATCTAAAGTACGAGAGAGAAAGGTTAGACAGGCCCCACGAGCTCCAGGAAGAGTTGTCCCTGTTGGTAAAGCAACTACCAGCTGGGGGGCAATAAAGAGACGGTAGCGTCTCAATTGGGTGTATCGGATTTTATCCGCTACACCCTCTTATTTTACATTGATATTGATAAAAAGTTAGTAACGGAGTAGTATGAGGATATAATTAGTGAAAAAAGTAATATATGTTTATTTTTCTTGATGAAGCAGGAAATTTTTCAGGCAAAGGGAGTAGCTGTTTTGTTATTGGCGGATTTATTACGAGCGATCAAAAAAGAACTGCTAAAGCGTTCCGTAAATGGCAACATAGAAAATTTCCAAAGAAAATTCGTCGTAAAAATGAAGTAAAATTCTCTGATACAGGATTAAATGAAAGTTTGCGATTAAAAACACTGAGTTATTTTATAAAACAAGATGTTAGGATATTTTATAGTTTTTTAGAAACTAAAAACATACCATTAGATTATAGAAATAAGAGAGGGTTAGAAAGTGGCTTGTTGTATGCCGAGGCAGTAGTAAAAACACTCCGTCTCCTTTTGCCAACAGATGATTTAGAATTTAGGGTTTTTCGTGATGCTAGACAATTGAAAAAAGTTCCTAAATCAAAATTTAATAAGATTGTTAAGGCAGGGCTTACCCCACATCTTCCAGCAAAAGTCAGATTTGAAATAAGGTCAGTTGATTCAGCTTCTGATACAAACATTCAGATTGCAGATTGGATATGTGGTGCTTTGTATCGTTATCATTGTAATACCAAAAACAGTGAGAAGTATTTTTTAAAATTAAAGAACAGTATAATTGCACAAGATGAGATGTTTAAAGACCACTGGCTTAATGAAAATAACAAAAAACCACCTCGTAAGAGATGAGTTTTTGTAGAGCGGCGTCTCACAGGATGAGCTCCCGAGCTTAAGTCTTCACACCTGCGAAGGGAACACCCGAGCACCCTGAAAGGTATTATTGCCAGCTCTAATTTAATTATATCATTTCATAGGCACCTGTCAAGGGCAATGTAGTAATAGAATAATATTGTAGTATAATTT
Organism: Parcubacteria group bacterium; assembly: GCA_013203565.1. Classification (GTDB taxonomy): domain Bacteria; phylum Patescibacteriota; class Minisyncoccia; order Minisyncoccales; family CG1-02-41-26; genus JABMPZ01. The sequence continues at coordinate 5,866 of JABMPZ010000059.1, forward strand.
CATAACTAATTAACAAAACTATGCGACCAACACAAGTTTCCCCATCTAAGTTAGATATATTCTTACAGTGTGCTAAGAAGTATCATTTTGAATATATTGATCCTGAAATGGCAAAGATTAAGAAATTGATTAAGAAGAAAAGACCTGTTTTGGAAATGGGTACTTTTGTTCACGACTCTTTAACTTTGTTTTTCAGATTACCAGTTGAACAAAGAACAGCCGTAGCCATGGCTGATATTCTGAAGAATGTTTGGCAAGGCCCGAGAGGGGAGAAGCACGGCTTTGAATCAATTGAGGAAGAAAGGGACTATTATAGTCAATCATTGGAAATGTTAAATTGGTTTGTTAAAAA
>JABMPZ010000060.1 GCA_013203565.1 Parcubacteria group bacterium
ACAAACCCAAAGCTGCAGGATAGCTATCTTTCTTCATATCAGAACTCGGTAGTATAGTAATGTTTTTATGCTTTTCAATTATCTTTCTTGTTTTTTTAAGATTGTCCATGGTATTATTTTCACATTAGCCCAAAACAGAAATAATTACAAGTGTTGAAGATAGGTTATTTAGGATGTTTACCACACTTCAAAGAACTATTCTCGTTTCATTTCAGGATTATCTCGTATTGGACAAGACTGTGTGTTGATTTTATTTCTTGTTTTGATATACTGGAATTAGACCAATAATTAGACTAATTATTATACTAATATTAGACTAAAAAATGATAATCAATAAAAAATTTAGCAAACCGTTTTCAGGTAAATTCTTATCTGAATTTGTTTTAACGGAAAACATGCTTCCTTTTACAAATAAGGAGATTTTTGAAATGGATAAAGAGCTAGCAAAGTATGAACAACTCTTTATGAATCCTGATGTAGAAAAACATTTAATAAGTAGAAATGAGCTTTTAGTTTCTTTCGCTATTTCTAAAGCTGAGAATTCTTTGCTTACCATTGAAGAAGCTCAAGATGTATATAACTTGGTAGCCGATGATACAGAATATGGATTTATTAAAGAAAAGATAAAGAATAAGAAGAAGCTTACAAGAAAAGATTATGAAAAATTAGAGTTTTTTAATATCGCCAAAACATTTAGAAAATTTAATCAAGATACTTTTGATATAAAGAAATTAACACCTAAATTAGTCAAAGATATTCATTTAGAATTAACCAAGGGATTGGATATATTCCACAAGACATTATCTGATTTTGATGTCTATAAGTCAGGTAAATGGAGAGATGGTGATGACATTAGGGTTGGTAATTATGCACCGCCATCGTTTAAAATTATACAAGCAAGCGTGAAGGAGCTTGTTAGCTGGCTCAAGAAAGATTATTCAATTAATAATGTAGCTATATTCCATACTGCACTTTATGCTGTTCATCCTTTTCGCAATGGCAATAAAAGGGTTTGTAGAGTGTTAGAGCACTTGTTATTTAGAGGTTTGAATATTAATTTAAAGAATCTTTATAACAGCTCATATTATTATCACAAACAAAAAAGCAGATATTATAAGTATTTACTTTATTCTTTAGAAAGAAAAAACTTAAATCATTTTACTGCTTTTGTTTCAGAAGCTCTTGTGTTATCTATGATTTCTGTATTAAAAACGAGCATAGAAGCCAAGAGAAAAGAATTTTTAGAGAAAAAGGTTAATGATACAAAAATCCAATCTATTCTTAGGCCATTAATAAAGCGTCATGAGTTGCAATTCAAAACTTTATTGAAAATTTCAAAAAACAAGGTTTCTCGTCAAACCTTTGTCACCTACTTACAACAAGCTCATAAAAAAGAATGGATAAATAGGCGCAAACAGGGTAAAGTTGTGTATTATAGCTTAAATATGAAGTCTCCCGAAGAAGAAGTTATTGAGAAGTGGATTAAATTTGCCCAAGAAAGGCTAACCTATATCCCTGATGATATTCTTTTAACTTAATGATTTTTTAACAAAATGAAGATTAAAGCAGAGCAGTTATTTAATAATTTAAAGATTAGTTCTTCCGACCCTTCTATTAATTCAATAAAACAAGGAGTAAAGCTATTAAGAGCAAATCAACAAGATTTGGAAGTTTTGCACATTTATATTGATTTTTTGAATCCCAAGATTTTTAAAAACAAAAAGAGATATTTAAATTGCTGGAAAGAAAATATAGTAACAAAGTTAGACGAGTGGATTTTTGATAATTTAATTGAACATGAAGAATATAGCAGATATTTGAAAAAGTATCTGCCATTAAAAAATGAACTAAAATATAAGGATGTTGATGAGTATATTTTGAATAAGCATTATCGCAAAAAAGCAACCAGGACTCTTTCTCGAGACAAGAAATCGTTTAACTTTGAGAGATGGACAAAGCAACGCTATAGATATCGCTACAAACGAAAAACTAATTTGCAGTTAAAAGATGGTAGCCACTTTCATCTGGATTTTAGAAATTCTTTAGAAAGTTTTTTTATCCTAAAACAAGGAGAAGATAAGCAGATTTTAGCTGTTGGTGGTAGTGGTAGTTCTGGACAAAGAGAGAGGTATACACTCTTTACAGCCATTTTTTATTTGTTGTCCAAGAGTAAGCACAGAGTTAAGCATCATTTATTAAGATATGATGGTTTGAACAGGTATAAATATATTGATTTTTACTATAAGCCAATAATTACCAATGGATTAGGCAGTAATTATCCCCTAGAGGAAAAACTACAAAAAGAAATTATCAAGAACGGATTATTGCTTGATGATTTGATAAAAAAAGAGGTAGCTTAAAAGTTATGTGCGAGTATGATGTTGACTTATCATTAGGTTCAACCACGATGCAACTACAGTTTGATATAGGTTATACGACAATTGTAATATATTAGCACTAAGTTATAACATATTTTGTAATAAGTTAGCACTATGAATGTTAGTTTATCTAAGGAATACCTTGTTTTAACTCCTAGACCTAAAGAGAATGTTGTTGATGTGATTATTAATAACTTTGAAGATAGTTTTGGGTTTTTGAAGAGGTTGAGTTTTTAGTTATTCACAGGGGGGGGGTGTAGTTATGTAAAATGTTTGTTAAAATAGAGTATGAAACCAATAATAAAATTTGAAAATGTATCTGTTGGATATTCTTTAGGGAAGAGCAATGAAGTTTGGGTCTTAAAAGATATTACAGGAGAGATTTATCCAGAAGAATATATTGTGTTTTTTGGACCTTCTGGGTGTGGAAAATCAACACTTCTCTATACTATATCCTTTGGAAGCATTAAGGTATAAATAGTTAGCTATTGAGCTTATATAAAGAGTGGAAGGAGCTTAGCTTCTTCGCTTTTTTCATTGTTTTTTTCTTATTAATTGTTATTATATAAAAAGTATGAATAAAGAATATACAACAAACTCTGCGATTGAGACACAGGACTTAGGTAAGAAATTTGCTGGGGAAATTCTGCAGAAACAACAAAAAGAACCAATAAGAGGTGCTGTTGTTCTAGCTTTGAAAGGGGAGTTGGGGAGTGGGAAGACAACTTTTTTACAGGGGTTTGCCAAAGGGCTTGGGATAGAGGAAAAGATATTGAGCCCAACTTATGTAATTCTGAAAAAGTTTGAAATATCAAAACAGAGTAACTTTTACCATATTGATTGTTATAGGATAGAGAATGAAAAAGATATTTTAGAGCTTGGCTTCAATGAAATTATTTCTAACCCAAAAAATATAATAGCCATTGAATGGCCAGAGAGGATAAAGAATGTTTTACCAAGAAACACTCTTTGGTTAGATTTTGAGTTTATAGATAACAATAAAAGAGAGATTCGACTTGACAATGAGATATAAAACAGTAAACTAATAACACTATATTAGTAAATGAAAATAGATATTGGGAGGGTGGTAGGAGTATCCCCGCTGGATGTTGTGTCTTAAACGCTCCACCACCTTTCCAATTTATGGAAGCTATTTAACAAAGCACGACAGGGTTGTAACACCCCATTTTTTTACAACTGCAATTAGGTTGCAACCCTGTCATATTATATAAGCAGTGAGGCGTTTGATGGAATGGCCCTTACACATTGTGTAAGGATATACCCCCTTTAGGGTAAACGTCTCACTGTCCATCTGGTGGAAGGTAAGAGGTAAAAATAAGAGCCGTCGTATAACCCTCGCCTCTTACCTTTCCCTCTATTGTTTACAGGACAGAAACACCGTCCTTTAGAACTGTACGCCTAAAGGTTCTGTCCTGTAAGCTTCTTTTTATCTCCGTCATACTAACGGAGGTTTTGTTTTTTTAGAGAAAAAGAGTAGAATAAATCAATAGATAAAGAACTTACAAACAGTAAAGTTTAAAAGTCCGGAGTTTATTATTTTCATTACTATGAGAAATATTGAAAAATTACATCCAATAATAGAGGAGGAAGAAGCTGAACCTTCTTATCAAGCATTAGTTGAAAAAGGGGAAAAAGAGATTTTAGAGCAATTTTCAGAAACAGAAAGAAAAGAGATAATCGCTAAGCAAAAAACTCTTTCATCGTTGGCCTATTTTATAGGCAAGGATTTTGAAATTCCAGTTGGATTA
>JABMPZ010000061.1 GCA_013203565.1 Parcubacteria group bacterium
ATTTAAAGGAGCAGTTTACCATATCACTTCCAGGGGGAAATAATAGGGACAGCTATTTATCGGATGAGTGGTGCGATTGAGGTGTAAACTTATGAAAAAGAATAAACAGATTGCTAAACAGAACAGCTTTACAGAATTTCTGCTCTACACTACGCCAAACGGCAAGGTGAAAGTGGAGATATTTTTGCGCGATGAAACAGTGTGGTTAACACAAGAAAAAATCGCTCAGCTTTTTGGAGTGCAAAGACCAGCAATCACAAAACACCTAAAAAACATCTTTGAAAGCGGAGAATTGCAAGAAAATTCAGTTAGTTCCATTTTGGAACATACCACCCAACATGGTGCTATTAAAGGAAAAACTCAAAAACAAAGTGTTAAATACTACAACCTCGATGCCATTATTTCTGTAGGCTACAGAGTTAACTCTGCTCAAGCAACCCATTTTCGTATTTGGGCAACTGAACGTCTGAAAGAGTATATCATCAAAGGTTTCACGATGGATGATGAACGGCTTAAGGATCCACAGCATATTTTTGGTAAGGACTATTTTAGAGAATTACTTGAGAGAATTCGTTCGATTCGTGCTAGTGAGCGCAGGATATACCAACAGATTACGGATATTTTTGCAGAGTGCAGTATCGACTATGATTCTCACTCTCAAACCACCAAAGACTTTTTTGCCACCATTCAAAACAAATTCCACTTTGCCATAACTGGCCATACAGCCGCCGAGATTATTGATGAGCGAGCTGATCGTAAGCAACCCAATATGGGGCTTGCCACTTGGAAAAAGGCACCAGTTGGCAGGATTTTGTCTGCTGATGTAACAGTAGCCAAAAACTATTTACCTGAAAAACAAATTAAAAAGCTCGAGCGAACCGTAACGGGATTTTTTGATTATATCGAAAATTTGATTGAGAATAGGCAAGCCTTTACCATGGAGGAGTTTGCCGAGAGTGTTAATAAATTCCTGACTTTCAATGAATACAGAATTTTGGACGACAAGGGAAAGATCTCGAAGGCCAGTGCTGATAAAAAAGCTCTAGTAGAATACAAAGAATTTAATAAAACTCAGCCAATAGAGTCGGATTTTGATCGGGTGGTTAAAAAATTGATTAAAGGAGAAAAGACAAGGTGAATCGCGAAGCGAGAGAAGGTGCCCTGGGGTAAATTCGAAGTAAAGCGAAAAAAAACCTTAACTTGAGTAAAATATAGAATATGAAAGTAAAAAAACAGTATAAATACAATTTTAAACTAGTATTCCTCTTCGGCCTTTTCCCAAATATCATTTTCAGGCTGGTTACTTCCAAGTATTTCCTTGGTAGTTAAATAAAAATCAATTTCTGCCTCTGATTCTTCCTCTAGTACCTGGACTATATGTTTATGTAAAAAAGTCTTAATATTTTCATCAGGACAGAGAAGCAGTATTGATGGAAAGGAATGGCCGGTTTCTTCTTGCCAGGTGTTTTCTTCAAAGTATTCTATATATTGGGAAATCTTACTTCGAAGCATGAATCGTGGTATGCCTTCGTCTATGATTTCTAGAAAGTACCTTTTTGTTTCATCTTTTAATTCAACTGCAATATATGCGTCAGGGTGGTTGTATGGCAGGTAGTAATGGCTTGATAAATCGGTTTTTGTAAAGAAGTGGAGTTTTTGATCTTTGATTTGACTAAATAAATATAGATAGATGTTTGCTAATAAAACACAATGATTAATCAGTCGATTTGAGCGGGTTTTATCGCGGTAAACTCGCTTAAGAAGTTCGTTTTGGACACTTGGTTCATCTAACAGGATTTTTCGGGATTTAGTTGATAGGCAATAGATTGCAGGTTTAGTGTTATCCAATAGTTTCTTTGAGTATTTTCGACCGGTGATATTTCTTTCGGTTAGGTCTTTAAGCCAGGTATTGATTCTTCTGGGATCTTTGTGATTGAGAAGTTGTTGAATCTGAATTCTATTGAGAAACCGGAAGCGATAAAGTAATAAGAGAATTTCGAGTTGTTTGGGTGTTGTTTTTTCCATAGTATTAACTATGGACAGGTGATTAAGTTTAGTTAGTAGCCTTGCGGCATGAGTATATCATTTCCTTCCCTTTATATATAAAGGGTATAGGGGTAAAAGAAAAAGTAAGAAAGACGGTAATATCAATCAAATATCAAATCAAATTGTCCTAGCGGGCTGGGGCAGAAATCCAACTTCAATATTATCAAAATAGCTTATCTAAAAAATGAAATATAAATAAGGATTGTAGGTTTTGGGGTTATGATATTCTTAAGGCACAATTTAGATTAATCCCCACAGTACCATTCGGTACGTGGCAGGTAGGATTAGGGAGGTGGGTGGGATAGGGGTGAAATGTGTTAAGATTTAATTATGGAAGGTACTGCTCCACAAGTTCCTGTTACTCAAGAAGTTCAACCTGAAGTTAAAGATGTTTCTCAAATTCCACAACAACCTCACACTGATCCTCAAACACCTCCCGAATCAACACCACCTCCAAAACCCAAGAAAAGGGAAACAAAAAAGGTCGTAATGCTTCTGATCCTCTTACCTGTTTTCGCAATCATGGCTTATGGTATTTATATTGCCACAACATACTTCAATTGCAGCAAAATTACCCCCAAAACATGTGAGACAAATACAAAATGCAACTTTTCTCTATCTGGATTTTATTTTACCAGTGAGACGAAAGATAATTGTTGTGGTAATGCTTTATGTGAAGAAGGTTTTGAAACAAATTCAGATTGTCCAAACGACTGCCCCAGCTGTGATGATAATAGCGTGCTAACTTTAGACAGCTTTAGTTACGAAACTCAGGAGTGTGAAAATATTGCTACCCACTATTTTATTGAGGATTTTGAGGAAGGCAAAACTAGCATAGACAAAAAAGTAAATTGGAAAATTATAGATGACCAGGGAGATAAGGTTCTTGATTGTCTGGGAAAAGAAATCGAGGGTGTACAAAATGATTGGGCAAACTTTGGATATGCAGACTGGACTAACTATAAATCTGAACTGAACTTTAAGTTGGTGGAAAACCTTGAGGGTTTTGGATTTCACTTTTTTTCAAAAGGAGAACAGGGTTATATCGTAGACATTCGAGAGAGAAAAATCACTTTAAAGAAAGGGGCCCAGCAAGGTAGAAGAGATGTTTCTTTAGAGCCTTTTGATTTTAAGTTAGATCAATGGTATGTGTTAAAAACAGAAAAAACAGGAAACAACATCAATATTTATATTGACGATATTCAAGTTTTCGAATACAAAGATAGTCAACCTGTTGATACAGGCCAATTACGCATAGAAACATTTGGGGACGGGCATGTCAGACTTGATGATATTTCCATATCAAAATGAAGCTAAAACTCCTAATTATTTTTATGATCTTGGCAGGCTTAGGTGTAGGAGGTTTTTTTGTTTATAAAAATACTTCTGCTCCTAAAGTTGAAAAAGGAGTAGTTCCAGCACCATCCAACGAAGTGCGGATTTACAAAGGCACCTGGACACCCACTTCATTATCTAAAAATTCTATAAAGCTAAATTTTGATATGCGGAAGTTGAAGGAGATGGGGGCAAATACAGTTTTCTTTCAGGGTGCCCCCGCTCAGGTCGAGCACTGCCTTGAAGGAGTTCCTCCTGATTCCAAAATTGCTAAAATAATGAAAGAAATTATTCCGATTGAAAAAGAACTTATGATTTCCAACATTCAAATCGCACACAAAAATGGTTTAAAAGTTGCCTTAACCATGTCAAAGTGTATGCCTCAATCAAAGAAGATAAGCATAGAGGCTTGGAACTCCAGAGTTGTTGAACTCGCCAAATTAGCCCAAGAGCATGAAGTTGAACTCTTTGCTCCTATGAATGAACCAGAGGTGCTGTTTGGCCCGTCGGCATCAGCAACTTGGGGACAAGAGATTCTCCCCAAAATAAAGGAGGTTTATCACGGCAAGATTATTTGGAAGGGAGGGGCTCCTGGTGATATAGAACCTGACCCCGGAAATCCCAATCTAACGAACTTCTCAGGATATGATTACCTTGGATTTACCCTAGGTATAGGTTCTGGTCCCGGTACACTAGAAATGTTCTCTCGAAATATTGATAATGAACTGGATACAATGCTCAGTCTTGCAGAAAGAGACAATTGTGAAGGAGTCATGATTAGCGAATTTTATGGCAGGTTGCCCGGGGATTGGGAAGAGAGAGAATGGAATGAAGAAAAAGAGGCAAGAGCCCATGAGATTGTGCTTGAAAAGGGAAGTAAGTATGATGAGGTTGTTGGATTTTTTGTTTTAGATTTTCTTGAATTAAGTTTTTTTGGGGAAGATTTGCCAGAACTGCCTGGCCCTGAAGAGTCCTCAAAAACAGAAGAAGTGATTAGAAGATGGTTCACAGAGATTTTGTAGGGCGAGACGTGTTAAGATTTAATTATGGAAGGTACTGCTCCACAAGTTCCTGTTACTCAAGAAGTCCAGCCTGAAGCTAAAGAAGTACCTCAAGCTCCACAGCAACCCCCCGTTGTTCCCGAAACACCTTCTCCGCCCACAAGTCCTAAAAAGGGCTTAAAATTAGAAATTCTGATTATTTTAATAGCTTTGGTTGGCTTGAGCCTGGGAGGGTTTTTTATTTGGAAAAACTTTTTTGCTCCTGAGATAAAACAAGCAGGAAAGAAAGAAGCAGAGGAAGAGATTTTTATTTACAAAGGCGTTTGGGATCCTATATTGGGACTTGAAGATGAGAATTACCTGGCTTCCAATGTACAGAAGCTTAAAAGTCTTGGGATGAACACGATTTTCATTTCAGCCCTTCCTCCTTTTGCTGAGCCTGAGTTTGAAAAAATTGAAGAAGTTTTTTCTCCTGAGTTGCTTGAAAGACTTAAAGAAGTTATCCCAACTGAAAAAGAGTTATTAATTGATAACATCCAAACTGCTCACAGAAATGGTATGAAAGTGGCCTTAACTGTTGGGGATCCTCCTGTGGAAGAAAACGTAGATTTAGAAGCTCTTAATTCCAGAATCATTGAGGTAGCTAAATTAGCAGAAGAGTATGATGTTGAGCTTTTTACTCCTTTAAATGAACCGGAAAAATTTATTAAGAAAAATCTTGGAGCGTGGAGGCAGGAGATTCTCCACAAGGTAAAAGAGGTTTACTATGGCGAGATTGCTTGGAATGGGGCTTTCCCTGGTTTTCCTGATAAAGAATCAATATCCAAAACAGCTGAACAACCCCCGGGTGATTTTGCAGGCTATGATTATATTGGATTTGGCATGATATTAATGTCTACACAAACATTAGAAGAGTTTTCTGAACGTGTTGAAGGAGCCTTGGATTTCATGCTTGCCACGGCAGAAAGGGATGGCTGCAAGGGTGTCATAATTACTGAGTTTGGAGTGTCGATGAATGGACATTGGAGTGAAGAAGAAGTTGCCAGGGCCTATGAAATTGTGCTTGAAAAGGGAAGTAAACATGATAAAGTTTTTGGATTCTTTGCTTTCAGATTTAATTTTTTTGAAGTGGATCTTCCGGGATTGTTTATTAAAGAGAATCTAAAAACACAAGAAGTGGTTAAAAAATATTTCACAGAGATTTTGTAGAGGAAAAATGAAAACTAAAATTCTAGTTATTTTAATAATTTTAGCGGGTTTAGGTGCAGGAGGTTTTTTTGTTTGGAAAAATATTTCTGCTCCTAAAGTTGAAAAAGGAGTA
>JABMPZ010000062.1 GCA_013203565.1 Parcubacteria group bacterium
ACAAACTAATACAGGAGCTTTTATTATTGAGTTAGCACAATCAGAAATGGGCTATACAGACCAAACCCCGCAAGAGTATGCAGAGAATATTAAAAAGGCAGCAGAAGCAGAGCAATTCCAAGGCCCTATATTCTTACAAGGAGATCATTTCAAACTTAAAGAAAATACACCTGAAAACATTAAGGAATTAGAAGAGTTAATTACACAAGCAATACAAGCAGGGTTCTATAACATAGATATTGATTGTTCTGCATTATCATTAGAAGAAAATATTAAACAAACTATTTATTTAATTGATTTCATCAGAAAAATACAACCTAAAGATATTAATGTTTCTGTTGGCGGTGAAGTGGGACAAATAGGGAGTGAGAACACGAGTCCAGTGGACTTGAAAGAGTTTTTAACTAAAGTAAAAGGAATTTCAAAAATAGCTGTACAAACAGGCACTGCGCATGGAAGGGGAGGAGAGGTTGATTTTGATTTAGTTGAAGAACTTGGTAAAATAGCCAAGAAGCATAATTTAGCCGGAGTTGTCCAGCATGGCGCCTCAACCTTACCAGACGACATCTTTGCAAGATTTCCAAAATTAGATGTTTGTGAAATACATCTTTCGACTGGAGTCAATCAGATAGTTATTGATAATTTACCAGAGGAATTAAAAGTAAAAATAAAATCAAAAAAAGATTTAGGTCCATTAAAAAAAGAGATTCTAAGCATTGACCAGAATCATATAGATGATATAGTAAAGAAACTTGAAAAAGAATTCAGTTTTTTCTTTGAAAAACTGAAAGTGGCAGATACTGCTGAATTGATTAGTGGTATCTATAAATAGCGGCACATTAAAAAAAGGATGATTATAATGTTTGAAGAATTGTTTACGAAATTGGCTATTAGTCTAATAGTGGGTATATTGGCGGCTATCGTTGGCTGGAGGACTAAAATTCACTTAGAAAGGAAAGAATTATGAAAATAAATAAGCCTTCATGGGTACTTCTTATAGGGTGGTCAATTTCTGTTACATTGGCTGTACCGACATTAATTTATACACTTAAGGAAGGTAGTCAGTTCGGAAAACCTGTTTTTCATATTTTTTGGGTTGTCTTTCTTATTACTGCAATAGTAGCAAGGATAGTATCAAAATCAACTCCAAAGGAAGAGGATGATTCAGGGGGGGAAATATGAAATTTGTATTTTTAGTTTTGTTGGTTTGTTTGGTTTGTCTAATCCTTGCCGTTGGGATTTGTTTTATCGCTAAATGGACAGGGGCTTGGTTTCTATTACTATTTCTATACGTCATTGCGGCTTTAGGACTTAGGAAAATTACAATGATGATGTCAAGTTTGAAGCAATCAAAGATAGAATCAGAGCCAGAGCCAGAATAAACTAATCACAGAAGAGGGAATGGGGCTAGCACCTTTATTCCCTCTACGCATTTAAAAAGTTTCTTATTAGTTTTTCTGCTTGCCTTTGGTTTTCGATCCAGAGGATTTTTTTATCTTTTTTGAACCATGTCATTTGTCTTTTTGAGAATTTGATTATATCTGTTTGTAATTTTTCTATCATCTCCTGTTTGGAGATTTTGTTTTGTAAGTATCTGGCTATCCATCTATATTCAAGACCAAAGCTGTCTAATCGTTTGTATGAAACACCTGATTTTTTTATATTTTCTACTTCTTTTATCATTCCAACACTTAGTCGTTCCAGTAGCCGTTCATGTATAAGCTCTGCTAATTCTTGCTTATCTCGTTTCACTCCCAATATCAAACAATCAAATTGGGGGTTTTTATTTAACTTTGGAACACTGCCTAATGTTTTTGCTATTTCAATTGCCCTCACGAGTCGTCTCTTATTTTGTATTTCAATTGTTTTATATCTTTTAGAATCAAGTTTTTTGAGCATTTCTTGAAGTTCTTGGAGAGATTTTTTTTCTAATTGTTGGCGAAGGCGAGGATTTGATTTCATTTCTGGGAATTGCCAGCCCTCAACCACAGAGTAGATATAGAAAGGAGAGCCACCAACTAAAAAAGGCAATTTCTTTTTTTGAGAAATTTTATCAATAGCTTCGATTGCTTTTATTTGATATTGAGCAACAGAGAATTTTGTTTTAGGAGATACAACATCTAAAAGATGGTGGGGGATAGATTGCATTTCTTTTTTTGTAACTTTACCCGTGCCAATGTCCATACCTTTATAGACCTGTCGTGAATCAGCTGAAACCACCTCGCCATTGAATTTCTTGGCAAGTTTTATTGACAGAGATGTTTTACCAGCAGCTGTCGGACCTAAAATAACCACTAATTTATTTTGGTTCAATTTCGAGCGATCGCTCGAAATTGAACCATTATTATTTGTAAATTTATTTTTCTTCATATTATTGTAGCTTACATTATTAAGGGTCTGGCTTCAAGGTTGAGGGGTAATTTGTGGGAAAAGGTCTGTGGATAACAGGGGGGGGTTGACAAGATTTTATGGTTTGCTATTATAGATAAATCATACCTGTACCTATGGTGGGGGTATATAAATAATAATATAACTATGGCAAAAGAAAAAACATTAATTAATTTTAAGAAAGCGCATACTCTACTTGGTAAAATAATTGAAATGACAGAACAGGAGAAATACTGTATTAGTATAATGCAACACAATTTAGCTGTTGTTGGTCTTTTGAAGTCAGCTCATCATATGATGATGGAAGAGCATCTAAATACTTGTTTCAAGAAAGCAATGTCAACAACAAATGAAAAGAGAAAGCAGGAAATGATAAATGAAATTCTAAAGGTTAGTAAATTATCTAATAAGTAAACAAAAATATGTCAACAAAAATTTTAACAATTGGTATTGTAGTGTTCTGTGTCTTAATTGTTGGTGCCTATTATGTAGCAAAAGATAATAAAGGAGTTGAAAATCCAACACAAGCATCAATAATAAATAATTCTAATAAACAGCAACCTACTCAAGCAAGATTTAATGGAGAAGAAGGTAGGGGAGTAACATTAGTTGATGGAAAGGTAACAATTACAGAAGATGAGTTTAATGGTAATGAAGCTAATTACTACAATACAACGCTTTCAAGTGGCAAAACAGTTTACTATTTTGTTGTTCAAGATAAACAAGGAAATTATAGAGCAGCTGCGAATGCTTGCCAAGTATGTTTTGATGAAAGAAAGGGTTTTCATCAAGAAGGGGATTATATGGTTTGTAATACATGTGGTAGTAAATATCCTTTGAATAAAATAGCAACAGAAAAAGGAGGGTGCAATCCTGGCCCTATAAATCCTAATTTAGAAGTGGCTAATGGCAATGTTATCATTGAAGAAACTGACTTAAAAGAGGTTGAGTTTTTCTTTTAATATGAAAGCTTACATAATTATCTCAATTATTATATTTTGTTTATTCGGGGGTTCTATTGGGTATTTTATTTCAGACTCTCAAAATGTGGATTTTGCTGAATTAAGTCCTGAAGCTATGTTTGAACAAATAACCACGCAGAGAGCTTTTGCAATAGAAAAAGCAGTTGAAAGAGGGGATTATAGGTGTTGCATTAGCCCTGCTTGTACTATGTGCTACACAGAAGCAAATCAATGGAATAACTGGACTGCTGGCACATGCGCTTGTGATGATTTAATTGTTCAAGGAAAAGAGCCCTGTCCTCAATGTAAAAAAGGAATAGGAGATGAGGCAAGTTGTGGTGGTGCCACTACTACTGAACAAGAAGAATCTTGTGAAGTTAATTTAGATTCTGAATAATATATATGGCCAATATAAAAGAACATATTTATTTTGTAAAAGGCATGCATTGTGCTTCTTGCGAGATTATATTAGAGAAAAAGCTTCTTGAGTTTGAGAGAGTAAAAGCAGTTGAGGCCTCAACAAATACTGGTAAAGTGGTTATTGAGTATGAGAGGGAGTGCCCAACTAAAGAAGAATTGAATAAAATTTTTCAAGGACAAGGGTATTCTTTTTTTGAACACAAAGGCAAAACAAAAATCAACTCCCGGCTTATTGAAAGAAACAAAGATGGAAATATCGTAATTAATAAAAAGCAATTAAAAAGTTTTTCAATAACATTCGGTATTGCCTTGGTTCTTGTTATTGGTTTTCTGCTTTTACATAAGTCAGGCCTCTCTGCTTTAGTTAGTGTTAATGCAAAGTCATCCTTATTTGTGTTCTTACTTTTCGGTGTTTTAGCTGGTCTATCAAGTTGCGCTGCTTTAGTCGGAGGTATTGTGTTATCAATGTCTAAACAATGGTTAGATGTTCATAAAGGTAATGAATCAACTTTTAATAAACTACAGCCACACCTTTTATTCAACGCTGGACGGCTTGTTTCTTACTTAATTCTTGGCGCTATTCTTGGGGGTATTGGTAGTGCATTACATATTTCTTTGACTTTTATGTCTGTTTTAATAATTGCTGTTTCGGGTTTAATGATATTCTTAGCATTGCAGATGTTAGGAATAAGATATTTTCAAAAGTTTCAGATTTCATCTCCAAGATTTATTACAAGATATGTAGCTGATGAAAATAACTTTAAGGGGAAGTATATGCCGATTGTAATGGGGGCACTTACATTCTTCTTACCATGCGGGTTTACAATTACAGCGCAAGGATTAGCATTAGCGAGTGGTAGCATAATACAAGGAGGGCTAATAATGCTATTCTTTGCCATTGGGACATTACCAATACTTTTAGGGATAGGTATTTCAAGTGTAAAGCTTTCTCAAAAACAGAATACAGCTGATAGATTTTTGAAAATAGCCGGGATATTGGTGTTTTTCTTTGCTTTGTTTAATATCAATGCACAATTAAATGTTTTAGGTATGCCAAGTTTGAGTGATATAGGGTTTGTTTCTGCAAATAACGTTGAATCGATAAGTGATTTGCCTGAAATAGTAAATGGAAAGCAGATATTAAAAATGGATGCTCTAGCATATAAATACTCACCAAATAGTTTGAAAGTTAGAGTTGGGATTCCTGTAAGATGGGAGATAACAGACAAGGGAACAAGTGGGTGTACAAATGCTGTTATGTCTCGAGGGTTATTTGATGGTCAAATTGATTTAGTAAAAGGAGAAACAAGTGTTAAAGAATTTACACCTAAAAAGGTTGGAAAATACAAGTTTAGTTGTTGGATGGGGATGATTTCAGGAGTACTAGAGGTTGTTGATAAGGACTATAAAGCCACAGACGCTCCTTTGGGCAGTGCCTATAACGAAGATGATCTTGTACCATCAGGAGCTGTAGGGTGTGGATGTGGGTCAGAAACAAAGTCTTGTTTCTGACGGGCATTTTAGGTAAATCTGTGATTTGCCGTTAAAAAATGCCCCGGTGAGTTTTACAGTGTGGGTTCAAGTTGTGGTGGTTAGATAAATAATAAATAATCATGAAAAAAACAAAATTTCAAATTAATAAAATGCATTGTAATTCTTGTTCTGGCTTAATTGAAGATAAATTAAAAGAACAAGATGGAATTGTAAGCGCTAAAGTAAGTTATGATTCTGGTAAGGCATCTATTGTCTATGATGAAAATAAAATACAAGAAGATTCAATAAAAAAGGTTATAGAATCAGCAGGGGACTATACTGCAGAAAAAATTAATAAGAACCTCGCATGTCGGCGAGAACCTTGTTTTCGGCAAGGAAAAAACATAAATTACGAAAATAATCAAAATAATATGTCAAATAATGATCAAAAAGAAAACTCAAAAGGTAATTTTGTTTCAGGGATAGCCATAGGGGCAGCTATTATGGCTGTACTTGCTTTTGTTGTTGTACCAAACTTATCTTCCAATAATGGGAAAGGTGAAGTAGATTTAGGTGCTCAAATAGAGGATACTAATAATGAGGATAGCTATGTAGCCCCAACTCCAACTCCAACTGTAATTGATATTGAAGTTTCATCAGACGACCATATCAGAGGCAATGCAAACGCAGATATTACTATTGTTGAATATTCTGACTTTCAGTGTCCATATTGTTCAAGATTTCATACAACTATGCAGGATATTATAGAGGATTTTGGAGATGATATTAGATGGGTGTATAAGCATTTTCCTCTTGACTCAATACATCCTTATGCCAGAAAAGCAGCCGAAGCATCAGAATGTGCATCTGACCAGAATAAGTTTTGGGAGTATAATGATGAACTATTTGCTAATCAATCAAGAATTAGTGATTCTTTTCTTGCCATAGCAGCAGGAAACATAGGTTTGAATGTACAACAGTTTAATGAATGTTTGGACTCTGATAAGTATGCTGACAAAGTAGAAAATGACTATCAAGAGGGTATAGGATTTGGAGTTAGAGGCACTCCAGGCGGGTTTATTAATGGAGTTGAGTTAGGAGGGGCTGTGCCTTATTCTACACTTGAAAGAGCAATAAATGAGTTATTATAGAATATGAAAAAATCTATATTAAAAATCAAAGGGATGCACTGTGCGAGTTGTGCTGTCTCAATTGAGAAAGGCCTTAATAAAGAAAAAGGCATATCTTCGGTTAATGTAAATTTGGCTACAGAAAAAGCGAATTTAGAGTTTGACTCTGCAATAACCAATTTAGGACAGATACAGAAAGTCATTAAAAAGTTAGGATACAAGTCAGAGGAAGAAACCCTCGAAGACGAAATGAAAGACAGCCATCACGAAGAAGGGCAGAAAAACATCAAAAAGCTAAGAAACATATTCTTTGGGTCTTTGATTTTAGGTTTGCCCCTCTTTTATTTAGTAATGGGGAAGATGATTGGCTTGCCTGTGCCCAACCTATCATTAAAAGTAAATATTGCAATCCAATTTTCTATTACAACAGCTATAATGTTGTTGAATTGGGATCTATATGTTTCTGGGCTCATAAAACTATTAAAGAGGAATCCTAATATGGATTCTCTTGTAGAAACTGGCACTCTAGCTGCTTACTTCTATAGTTTAGTTGTTTCTATTAGCGCATGGATAAATCCAGGAATGGTAAAAGAGATTCATTTGTATTTTGAGTCAGCTGCTTTTATCTTAGTTTTTATCTCTTTAGGCAAGTATTTAGAGAATGTAACTAAAGGCAGAACAAGCCAAGCAATAAAAAAACTAATTGGTCTTCAACCAAAAACAGCGATTATTATTAAAGATGGAAAAGAAATTCAAATCCCTATTACTGAAGTAAAAGAAGGGGATATTGTTGTAGTAAAGCCGGGTGGTAAAATCCCTGTTGATGGAGTTGTTGTTGATGGATATTCTGGAGTTGATGAGTCAGCCATCACAGGTGAAAGTATGCCTGTTGAAAAACAAAAAGGAGATGAAGTAATAGGAGCTACAATAAACAAGACAGGGGTTTTGAAATTTAGAGCAACGAAAGTAGGTAGCCATACTATGTTGGCTCAAATCATTAAAGTAGTTGAGGAAGCAATGGGTACAAAAGCACCTATTCAGCTTTTAGCTGATAAGGTCTCTTTCTATTTCGTTCCAACAGTTATTGGTATAGCTATTTTAGCTTTTGTTATTTGGGTTATTGCTGGTCAGGGCTTTGTTTTTGCTTTAACCGTATTTGTAGCTGTTTTAATTATTGCTTGTCCATGTTCTTTGGGTTTGGCAACACCAACTGCTGTTATGATGGGCACTGGTTTAGCTGCCCAGCGTGGTATTCTAATTAAAACAAGCAAAGCGTTAGAAATAGCTAAGAAAGTTGGTGTAGTGGTTTTTGATAAAACAGGCACGCTCACTAAGGGAGAGCCTGAGGTTACTGATATTTTATCTACTAATCAAACAGATTTGAAACAAATACTTCAAACAGCAGCTTCTGTTGAAAAGAGTTCAGAACATCCATTAGCACAAGCAATAGTTGAAAGAGCAGAAGAAGAAAAGATTGAGTTGTTTGTCGTTACTGATTTCCAAGCAGTCCCTGGAAAAGGTGTACAAGCTAGTTTTAATAGTAAGAAGATATTTATAGGAACAAGGAAGTTAATGAATGAGAATAAGGTTTCAATAGGGGAGTCAGAGTCTATAGCTGTTAACCTAGAGAACCAAGGCAAAACCGCTATGTTTATAGCAGTTGATAACAACTTGATTGGAATTATTGCTGTTGCCGACACATTAAAAGACCATTCAAAGGAAGCGGTTAAACTACTTCATGATATGGGCAAGAAAGTTGGAATGATTACAGGAGATAATAAAAGGGTTGCAGAAGCTATTGCAAAAGAACTTAATATTGACTATATTCTATCTGAAGTTCTTCCTCATGAAAAATCAGAAGAAATTAAAAAACTCCAAGAAAAAGGAGGTATTGTAGCTATGGTAGGGGATGGAATCAATGATGCGCCAGCGCTTGCTCAATCTGATTTAGGCATTGCACTCGGCAGTGGTACTGATATTGCCATGGAAACAGGGGAGATGGTTTTAATTAAAGATGATTTGCGAGATGTTGTTAAGGCAATGGATATTAGTAGATATACATTAGGTAAGATAAAACAAAATCTTTTCTGGGCATTTTTCTACAACATTGTAGGAATACCAATAGCAGCAGGTATTCTATACCCATTCACTGGCTGGCTATTAAGTCCAATAATAGCAGCAGCAGCAATGGCATTCTCATCTGTGAGTGTGGTAACAAACTCTCTCTTAATGAAGCGGTATAAATAAAAAAGACAAGCGAGGCCCGCCCTCGCCCAGCTGGGCGAGGGCGGGCCTCGTCTTTTTTTATTTGATTGTCTCTCGCAGAGCTTTTTCTCTGCGTTTTTTTTCTTCTTTGGGTACGTTGTCGGGGAGTTTAGCTGCTGGGGTGCCGGGGCGGGGAGAGTATTTTCCTATGTATATTTGTTTGAAGCCGACAGTTTTTGCTACATCTAATGTGTGTTGAAACTGTTTTTTTGTTTCTCCTGGGAAGCCCACAATCGCATCTGTTGTTATTATAATATCTGGGATTGCTTTTTTTATCTTAGTAATCAATTTTAGATATTTTTGCCGAGTATATTTTCTATTCATTCTTTTTAAGATTTCATTATCACCAGATTGGTAGGGGAGATGAATGTATTTTGCAATCTTTGGGTTGCTTGCCATTTCTTTGATTAACTCATCACTTAAATCTTTTGGATGATTTGAAAGAAACTCTATTTGAAAGTTTCCTTTTATTGCTGTTATTTTTTTTAGCAAGCCCACAAAGTCAGGGTAAGAGTTTACATTCTGCCCCAATAACATTATTTTCTTATGGTCTTTTTTAATTAACTCCCTAACTTCTGATAGGATTTTTTCAACAGAATGGTGTCTTTCTCTTCCTGTTGTATAAGGAACCGCACAATAGGTGCAAAAGTTGTTACAGCCCCTTGTGATGGGAATAAAGGCCTCTGTTGGGGGTATGTTCTCTATCTCTTCAAAGTCCTTTATCTCAACTCCTAGTTTTTTAAACATCTCTTTGTCTTTTGGCAAAATACAACCAGTCAAGATTATTTCAGGTTTGTTTTTCTGGCGTTTTAGAGTTATTACTTGGTTTCTTATTCTATCAATTGGTCTTTGTTTTACAGAACATACTGTAATAACAATTAAATCAGCCCCAGCTGGTTTAGGGGAGTGCTTGTATCCCTTTCTTTCTAAAAGAGTAGCAATTCGTTCTGAATCACTCTCATTCATTTGGCATCCGTAGATTATGATATGATATTTTTGCATATTTAAGTATTAAACCATATTTTCCAGTAACTTAAAAGCCCCCTTTTGAGGGGGCTTTTGTGATTGTTTGTTATTCTGTAGCTTCTATAGGTGGGAGAGTGGGATTAGGTTCTGGTTTTGTTTGAGGGGTTGGAGTTGGCTTTGTTGTGGGGACGGGCCCTGTTGTATTGGGTTCTGGTTTTCGTCTTTCAATGATGTTACCTCCTCCTAGGTTATCTGCTTTTAATGGAATAATATAACCTCCTTCTCCATCTGGATCGGGTATCGCTGGTATCACCGGCAGGACTGGTTCTGGTGGGTTTGTGCCTGGGCACGCGCCTTTATGTTTTATTTCTACTCCAGCTATTCTTATCTTACAAGTATTACTATATGTTCTGCCATTTACTCCGCATACTGGATCAAATAAAGTAGGACATCTTCTAAGATAATTTTCACCTGTGACACCCGGTGGTATAACATCTGGCGTTGGCTCGTTTACATTGGTGACCTCAATACATCTTGGAATAGGGCAGTTATTTCCATCTCTTTCTACAATCATTTTACCATTACAACTTCTTGGGTTTATCATATTTAATGGGCAACGCACTCCTTGTTTTTCAGTTTGTACCCTTGCTCTGTTCATGACTTTGCTTTGAGCTTGTTCAAGTTTTTCTTGAATGTCTGGTCTTAATTGTATCTTTCCTTTTATGTCTTCCAAAATCTCCATTTTTCTCTCTCCTTCACCTTTTACTTTTTCCATGTATCCATCAAATCTCTCTCTTACTTCTGGCTTCATTTGTTCCATCTTACCCTTAAAGTCTTCTAGTCGTAACTCTCTTGCTTCCATTATCTTTTCTTTTATTGCTTCTGGGGCTTTT
Source organism: Parcubacteria group bacterium (assembly GCA_013203565.1). GTDB lineage: Bacteria > Patescibacteriota > Minisyncoccia > Minisyncoccales > CG1-02-41-26 > JABMPZ01. The sequence continues at coordinate 10,498 of JABMPZ010000062.1, forward strand.
TCTTCAAACCGTTTTAGGATTTCCATTTCTTTTACATTCTTAAATGCGCTACCTTTCATGGTTTTTAGATTGTTTTCAATTCGTGACTTGATTTGTTCTTTGTCTTCAAGTTTTTCCATTACCAATCCAAAGTTGGTTAATTGTCTTGTTTTCACTTCTTGTATTTTTCCTAAAACACCCTCTGGCACCTTTCCCTCCATTTGGTCTAAAATCTTTTGGTGCAAAAATTCTTTTTGAAGATATTTATCTAAGAATTTACCAACTTTAGCATTACTACTGGCTGTATCTTTCATTTTATCCACAGCGGTTTTTACTTTTTCCATTTCTTGTTCAAAGTTTTCAGTTGCTTTTATTAAGATTTCAGGTCTTTTCTTTTTATCAGCTAATTTTCTGGCTTCAAGCAATTTCTCTGAAGCATATTTTAATTTTAGTTCTGCTTTCTTAACTGGGTCTCTTGTTATTAAACTCTTTAGCCCTCGTCTCCAGCTTTTTAAAAAGTAAAACTTGCTGTCAGGTAAAAGGGTTGGCTCTTTTATCCCAAGGTCTTCAGGGGATACTGCTTCATCTTCAATTACTTCTTCAGAAATTTCAGTTTCATCGACTACCTCCGAGATAAGTTCAGGGAGTGGCGCTGTATCAGCATCAGTTGTTTCTGCTGTTTGAGCCATTACCACAGGAGCTGTTATTAAACTAAAAGCACACAACAAAAAACACACTTTAATTGTTTTTGACATATTTTTATATTTTAACAAACTACGACTTTTAGTTTTTAGTTACTTTTTCTTTTCTATTTCTGTTTTAATTTTTTCAATGAATTTATCTAGCGTCATTACTCCGAGGTCGTTGTTGTGGCTTCGTACTGCAACTGTTTTTCCTTTTATTTCTTTATCTCCTACTACTAATAAATAGGGGATTTTTTGTGTTTCACCGTTTCTTATCTTTTTACCTACTGTTTCTGCTTCTGTTTTTGCTTCCACCCTTATGTTTTCTGCGTTTAATTGTTCAGCAATCTTTTCAGCATATTTACTATGATCACCTCCAACAGGAATTACGCAGACCTGAATAGGGGAGAGCCAAACAGGTAATGCACCTGCATAATGTTCAATTAAAATACCCATAAATCTTTCAAATGAACCCATTATTGTTCTATGTATCATTACAGGAGTTTTCTCTTTATTATCTTTATCTATATATTTACAGTTAAATTTCAAAGGCATTTGGAAATCAAGCTGGATAGTTGCGCACTGCCATGTTCTGCCGAGAGCGTCTTTTAATTGGTAATCTATTTTAGGGCCATAAAAAGCTCCATCTTTTTCTTTCATACCATAATCATCGCCATAAACCTCTTTTATGATTTTCAACAAGGACTTTTCTGCTTTATTCCATGCTTTTATATCTCCCATAAAGTCATCCGGTCTTGTTGATAGAAATGGCTTGTATTCTAAACCAAATGGCTTATATATCTTATCAACTACTTTTATAACTTGTTTTATCTCATCTTCTATTTGTTCTTCTGTTAAAAATATATGCGCATCATCTTGACGGAACTGCTGAACACGGAATAACCCTCCGAGTTCTCCTGACTGTTCTTGCCTTGAAATGAGCCCAGGTTCTGCATAACGGATTGGTAAGTCCCTGTATGATTTTTGAGAGTTATTATAGATTAAGATATTCCCAGGGCAATCCATTGGTCTTAAAGCAAACTGTTTTTTATCTTTTGCATTCCCAATAAAAAACATATCATCTTTATAGTGACTATAATGTCCAGATTGTTTCCACATTGAGATATCTAACATTGATGGAGCTAATACAAAGTCATAGTTAAACTCTTTTTGTACATCTTCCCAGAATTTCCATAGTTCTTTGTAAATGATAGTTCCTTTTGGGTGGAAAAATGGCATTCCAGGAGCTTGTTCATGAAAAGAGAATAAGTCCAGTTTTGTGCCTAATTTCCTATGGTCTCTCTTTTTTGCCTCTTCAATTTGTTTTAGATGAGTTTGTAGTTTTTCTGATGTCTCAAAAGCAACTCCATAGATACGAGTCAGCATCTTATTCTTCTCATCTCCAAGCCAGTAAGCCCCAGCAACTCTTGTTAATTTGAATCCTTTGAAAGGGATTTCTTTACTTGATTTAATATGTGGGCCTTTGCATAAATCAATAAAACTGCCTGTTTCATAAA
>JABMPZ010000063.1 GCA_013203565.1 Parcubacteria group bacterium
CTCTTGACTGGCTTAGATTTTTGAAAACACACAAAGCTAAATCAAAAATAAAGAACTTCTTTGAAAAAGCTCATGGTCTTTCTTTCAAAAAAGGAAAAAACCAGTCCTCAATCATTAGAAAGGTAACAGCAATAAAAGAAAGGTTGCCAAAACTACCGTTAAAGAAAAAAGAACCCCAGATATTAATTGGGGGTGAGGTTGGAATAAAATCAAAGTTCAGTAAGTGTTGTAATGCCAAACAAGGAGATAATTTAATGGCGTTTATAACAAAAGGAGAGGGTGCCTCAATTCACAAAGCAAACTGCCAAAACCTAAAAGAATTATCAGAAAAATGGCCACAAAGAGTAGTAACCGCCTCATGGTCAAAAGAAAACTAGTTCACACCTTGATTTTTGATAAATTTGTTGTAAAATAGAGCCAAGACAAAAATAACAAGCCGGGGTGCTGGAATTGGTAGACAGTCACGATTCAAAATCGTGTGGACTTCGGTCCGTGAGGGTTCGAGCCCCTCCCCCGGCACACACTGCGCAAAAAAAAATAATAAAACTGGTATACCAACCAGTTTTATTATTTTTTTAATAATTCTAAAAATTCTTTTCTTGTTATGCCAGCCTCACTCAAGATACTCATCAAAGTTCCTTGTGGTAAGTCTTTGTTATGGTGAGCAACAATAGCACGCCTTTTTGTTTCGGGATTATACAAAACAAAATGACTTCCAGTAGTATGATCCACTTGAAAGCCATTTTTCTTTAAAATATTTAACAACTTCTTAGGTGTAATATGTGGTAATTTAGGCATAGATTGGCAACTCTACAGAAGCTAAAAAGTTTTCTTTATCATTCGGAACGAACTCGTTATGCTTTTTTAAGCTAACAATATATCCTCCAATTGCATCAACTGCCATTTTTTTAGCTTCATTCAAGTCCTTGCCATAGGTAACACACCCAGGCAAACTTGGGACAATAACAGTAAAACCACCTTCTACTTCTGGTTTTAATATAATATTATAATGAAGTATTTTTTTCATATCTTATATTTTTATTATATACTTTTTAATGATGATGTCAATGATTGCTAAAAAACTTATACACAATCCAACCACATAAACCACCCAATAAAATTCCTGCCAAGATATCTGCTGGCCAGTGTACTCCTACAAACACTCTTGATACTCCTACTAAGAAACTTATGCCTAAAAACGCACAACCAAGTTTTCGTAATAATGTTTGATTGTGTGATTTACCATAAAGACAAAGAAAGAAACTCAAAGCAAAGAGAGTTGTTGTATGAAAAGAAGGAAAAGAAGAGTTTGAGAGATGGGACAAGAGTAAATTAACATCTTCTACAGCAAATGGTCGAGCCCGATAAAAAACAAGATTGGCAATAAGAACCAATCCCCCACCCAATACAGCAGAAAGAGCAGAGCCTATTACTGGTTTAATGTATTTCTTAAAGTTCTTAATTAAGAATACCGATAAAACTGCAGGCAAGATAAAAATGACATAAATAGCAAAAAACATGGCTAAAATATCAAGCCATGCATAATTAAAGGCCAAACTATTTATTTGTGAGAAAATTAAAGAATCAAACATTAAAAATTAGGAACCGGGTGCTTGCGTAGGATGGGTTCCCCTTTAATTAAGCATCCATGACTATAAAAGCTATGAAATACCATAAAAGGAAGAACTACGTAGCTACCCGGTCATCCTTATATCAACTAATTTCATTGTAGCTTCTTAAAAAACCATGTCAAGCTATAAACCCTGACATTCATCTAAAAACTTAGAACATTTCTCAATATCTTCTGGGTTACCAAAATCAATCCAATAATCCTCTATTTTTTTAATCTTAACTTTGCGTTCTTTAGCCAAGAGAGTAATAGCATCAGTTAACTCATACTCCCCTCTTGGAGATAGCTTTACTTCAGGAATCTTATCAAAAACCTCTGGAGTAAACTTGTAAAGGCCAGTGTTGATTAAGTTGCCAATATATTCTTCGGGCTTCTCAACAATCTCTTTTAGAAATTCACCATCAGTCACAAGCACACCATATTTTTCAGGGTTTTCATGCTCAAGCCCTGCCACATAGTTATATCCATTACCATCTCTTAAACTTTCTAAATCCTTTACAGAATAAAGGTTATCTCCATAAACAGCTAAGAAGTTCTCATCACCTACAATGTCTTTAACACATTTTAATGGACAAAGAGTGCCGTATTCCTTTTCTTTAGGGCCTAAGATATCAAACTGATTAAC
>JABMPZ010000006.1 GCA_013203565.1 Parcubacteria group bacterium
AGCTACTGCTACGGCTGCAAACCTTTTTACTTGTCTTCCTTGTTATGGTCTAAAAATATAAAACTTCTACTCACTGGAGCATAGCAACTTCTAAATTCGCCTTCACAGGCTCATTAAGAATTTCCTAACGACGAAAGCATTTTGTAACCACCTCATTTAATTGTAGTAAAATTAAAAGTCGTTCCTTAAAAAGAAAACGACCTTTAATATATTTATATTAACAAAGTATAAAAAGATTGTCAAATTTTTTGCGGTTAATTACGTCGATCGTCGTAATTAACCGCAAAAAATTTTAGTAGATATCTTCAATTGCATTTTCAAAATGTTTTATCTGTTTTTCATCGCCAGCTAATATGACAGAAACAATATCAATTTGATGGGGTGTGTCTAATCCCAGCTTATTCTGTAATAAATACAGTTGAGCCATTTTTATCAACTGCTTTCTCTTTTTTACATCAACTTTTTGCTCTGGTTGGAAATTCATAGTAACTAACGCATCATTTCTCAATGTTTTTACTTCAACAAACATAAGAACCCTCTTTTTTTTCGCAACAATATCAATCTCACCCCATTTGTTCTTCCAGTTCCGAGCAATTATCTTATACTTCCTCTCTTTCTTCAAAAACCGAACAGCTATATCCTCACCAATTTGTCCTGTTTGTTTGTTGTTCATAGTTATTGATTTAAATCTTGTCTTGCTGTATTCTCTCTCTTATATTTTCTATAAAGTTTTTTATAAAAAACAGATTGTGAATTGTTAATAACCGCATTGCGGTTATTTCTTTTGCTCTGAATAAGTGACATATATATGCCCTTGAATAGTTTTGACAGGTTGGGCAGGAGCATTTTTTATCTATTGGGTCTTTGTCTTTTAAGAATATTGCTTTACTTATGCTTAATTTGCCTTGTGAGGTAAAAGCAATGCCATGTCTTGCCATTCTGGTTGGATGTACACAATCAAAAAGGTCTATTCCTTTTTTTATTGTTAATTCTAAGTCCTCAAGATATCCAATACCTAAAAGATGTCTTGGTTTTTCTTCGGGTAGTAGGGGAATGGTAATATCTAAAACTTTGAGCATATTCTTTTTTAAATCTCCATAGGCCTCTCCAAAACTGCCCCCAATTCCAAAGCCATCAAAATCCAGTTCTCCAATAAATTTTGCACTTTTTTCTCTGAATTTCTTATACTTTCCACCCTGTACAATACCAAAGAGCCATTGTTGTTTATTCACAGCAGATGTCTTATCCTTAAACGCTTTTATACACCTTTCAGCCCAATTATGGGTTCTTTGCATTGCTTTTTCAGTTTGTTTTTTATCATCTAATGGAGAAGAACACTCATCAAAAGCGAAAATAATGTCAGCTCCAAGTTCTTGTTGGATTTTCATTGATTTTTCAGGACTTAAAAAGTGTTCGCTACCATCTAAATGACTACGAAACCAAACCCCCTCTTCCCTTATCTTAACCAAACTGGGGACAGGGAGGGGACAGGGACATCCCTGTCCCCTCCCTGTCCCCAGTTTGCCAACGGATTGGGTAAGACCTTTGCCTAAGCTAAAAACCTGAAAACCACCACTATCAGTGGCAATCACACCATTAAAGTTCATAAACTTATGTAGTCCTCCTTGTTTTTTAATCAAATCACTTCCTGGTTGAAGCATTAAGTGATATGTATTAGCTAAAACACCCTCAAACCCAATTTTTCTTATGTCCTCACTATCCAATGTTTTCACAACTGCTTTTGTTGCCACAGGAAAAAGAGCAGGGGTTTTCATAACCCCATGTTTTGTTTTGATAACCCCCAGCCGAGCCCGTGATTTTGTTGATTTTTTTAGTATTTTAAATTCTGGTCTTGACATTGTGGTTTGATTTGATATAATACTAGTATAACGGTAACATGTTCGTATATATTACGGGCAAGTTGCGTGCTACAAAAGGTACCCTTTTATAGGGGTGCTTTTTGTTTTATAAGAACCTGTTCGCTTCGCTCGCAGAACCTTGAAATCGGTATTGAATAAAACATATATTCCGATTATAATATAATTGTGTGTTCGGGCCCGTGATGTATGTAGTAACAAGTTGCCGTTAGCACGCAATGAAGGGGGTGCAAATCCCCCCGGGTCCACTTTGCTGGGGGCTTTTAGTCCCCAGCTTTTTTTGTGGAAAAGGTGTTGATAAAACTGTTAATAACTCTGTATAAAACCTATAAATTGGGTTTTGCCTGAAATTAAAGTCTGATTTCTTTCTCCAGCCACTCAATTTTTTCATTTTTTCTCCTCCAAAAAATATCCTCCATAATATAATGAACCGCTAACATAGAGTATTTGCCATATTGTTTCTTAATGTCGTCTCTGATTTTATTTGCGGGAACAAGTGGTTTTTTATAAAAAAGTTGAGAATATATTTTTTGTTGCCATGGTGCAATATGGTCAAAAGTGTTGTATTGATGGTAAACTCCAAAAAGTAAAATGCGAACAGTTTCCGGTCCTACACCGTATAATTTCATCAATTCTTTTTCAATATTTTCTTGATTAAACGTTCGCAATTCCAATTCGTCGATTTTACCCTCGGTAAAATCTTGTGATAAACGTTTTATGAATTTTGCTCTATATCCAATCTTTAAATCTCGCAAATTTTGTTCGGATACACTCTTAAGCTTCTCTGGTAGCCAAATTGCGAAAATTTCTTTGCCATCATATTTTAATCTCGTACCATAGTTATTGAGCAAAGCATTCATCATTTGCACTGTTCGCCTGACTGTTGCATTTTGTAAAACTACCGCGATAATCAGTAATTCGTATAAGCTTTCTGAGCCGGAATTGCGCATCCCCAGCCATTTTTTGAAAATTGGGTAAAAACGTTTATCGCTTTTTGCGAGCTTATTAAATTCTTTTAAGTCAGCGTTCAAGTCAAAACGCCAGATTATTTCTCGTTTGATGTTGTCAATCTCTTTGTCTGAAATATTTTTATTATAAAAAACAGAAACCTTTATTTTTGGTTTTTGCGTTTTTCCCTTGTTTTCGATTTTAAGCCCAAACAATTTTTTACCAATTCTAATAGTTTGCCAATATTTGCCACTCTCCCAAGTACTCAACTTATCAGGAAAGTGTGAGGGTTTATGAAACGTGCCGTCAAAATGAAAAGGAAATGTTGGAAAAATGCAAAATTCCTTCTCTTTTTTAAAAATTTTAGTTTGCATAAAACGAATATTGTTCTTATTTAACTAACCCAGTATTTTTGTTTTGTCATTGTGTCTTTTTTTGTTGTTATTTGGTTTATTTCTTTTTTTGCTTTTTCTGCTAGTTTTTTGAGTTCTGGGTCAGGGAGTTTTCCGAGTTCTTCTACTTTTTGTGTTAAAAACTCTTTTGTGTTGTACTTGGGGTCGGACAAGACATAGGACAAGAGATAGGACAAGATATGTCCTATCTTTGGACCCGGCTTTATATCCAACATTTTCATAATTTCATCGCCTGAAATCTTAAGCATTGATGGCGCAATAGGGTCTTGGGATACTTTATCAAGTAAGTATTTTAGATGGCGTAGTTTATATGGCTCGGCCTTGGGCACACTTGAGCCAATTCTATCACAGTATCTTACTTGAAGCAGTTCTTCAATGTCGTCTTTGCCTACTTTTCTTAATAATCTCCTTACAGATGAGGTGCCAACTTCATCAACATTGTAATAAAACAAATGCCATCTAACTAGTTTTGTTATCTTTTCTGTGTCTTTATTTGAGAACTTTAATCGTTTTAATATCTTGTTTGTTATACGGGCACCAACAATTTCGTGATTATAGAAAGTGGTGTTTTCACCAGTACCTCTTTTTGTTTGTGGTTTGCCAATATCATGCAATAGGGCTGCAATGCGTGCGTGTAACGAATAACCTTGTTTGGCAGCATATTGCAAACTCAAGATATTGTGTTGATAAACCTGATAAATATGGTGTTTGTTTTGAGGAACATTGAATCCAAGCTCAAGTTCTGGGATAATATATTGCAAAAGTTTAAGTCGTCTTAATAGTTCAATACCCTGACCTGCTCTAGGACTTTGAATTATCTTAACTAATTCATCTCTAATTCTTTCTTTTGAAACCAATTTTAAATTCTTGGCATTGTTTATAATCCCTTGGGCTGTTTTTTCTTCAATTTCCCACATTGATGGGCCTAAGCAAACAGTAAACCTAACTGCTCTCATCATACGAAGGGCATCTTCTGCAAATCTTTTTTCTGGTTTGCCAACTGTGCGGATAACATTGTTTTTTAGGTCTTTTTGACCATCTGCGTTATCAATGATTTTCCCTTTTTCATCCATTGCAATGGCATTTACAGTGAAGTCTCTTCGGCTCAAATCATCTTTGAGTTTTTTCGCCCATTTTATTTCATCAGGATGGCGTTTGTCTGTGTATTTTGTTTCTGTGCGGAATGGAGTTATTTCAAGCTCTTTAAGAGATGGTTCTTGCGCATCAGTTAACACAGTAACAGTTCCGAATTTGTTTTCGTAAAATGTTTTGTTTCCTGATTTTTTGAAAACATTTTGGATTTGTTCCGGAGTTGCATTTGTTGTTATATCCCAGTCCTTGGGGAGCTGATCTCTTAAGGTATCCCTAACACAACCGCCTACAATGTATGCTTCAAAACCCTGCTTTCTCAATGTTTCTAATACTGATTGTATTTGTTTTGGTATCATATGCTTATTATGCAATATAAATTGATTTTTTTCAATTTTTTTGGTACTATTAAGCCAAGTTTTGAGTTTGCCTCCGTAGCCTAACTGGACAAGGCGTCGCGTTTCGGCCGCGAAGATTGAGGGTTCGAGTCCTTCCGGGGGTACAAAGAAGAAATAATTAGGGTCTCCCCTTTTATTTTATTCTTTTTTATTGTACAATGATTTAATGCGAAAAACATTAGCTACACTATTTTTAGCGGTTTTGGTTGTGGGAATGTTTTTACCTTTGGTTAGTTTTGCAGCTGACACATATCATGCTTGTGATGGGGAGATTGAAGACGGTAAATGTGTTGGTGGGGGAGCTAATGTTAAAAAGGTTTGCTATGAAGGTATAGTGCCTTGTGGAAAAGATGTGATAATTGGAGGGTCTGGTGATACTCTTATTGTAGATAACAGGTGTGTGGGTACAGACAAGAGAGTAGTCCAATGCCAACTCTGCCACTCGTTTATAATGATTGACGGGATTATTGATTATGTGTTAATAAGTATTATTCCGTATGTTACTGTCTTAATGATTGTAATAGGTGGTATTATGTTTTACTTTGGAGGAGCAAAGCCAGAATTGCTTGGTAAAAGTAAGACATTATTCAAGGGTGTGCTTATTGGTTTAGTCCTTATCTATGGAGCATATATGATTGTAGGGATATTCTTAAGTGTTTTAGGGGCTGCTAAAGTGAATCCAATAGAAGATACATTTGTAGATGGTGTGTTTAAGATTAATTGTCCTGTTAAGTTGCCAAAGCCGAAATCGCCATAAAATAAGTTATATAAATTCGATTGCCTCGTTAGCTCAATTGGTAGAGCAAATTCCTCTTAAGAATAAGGTTGTGGGTTCAAGTCCCTCACGGGGCACAAAGGGTTCAGGGTGAAGTTCTGATATAGTTAAAATAATATGTTAACAAAAGACCAAAAACAAAAGATTGAGAAAATTGCTGAAAAGTATGATTTAAGATTACTTATGCTTTTTGGTTCACAAGTTAATGGTAAAAATAAGGAGGATTCAGATTTTGATGTCGCTTATTTATCTCAAAAATCGTTGGAGTTGAAACAAAAGTTTGAGCTAAAAGACGACTTAGCAAGTGTTTTTGGTTCTGACAGAATAGACCAAGTGAACATTAGAAACGCTGGTACGTTATTGCTCCATGAGATTTCTAGTAATAGTAAATTGCTCTTTGGGGATGAGATTGATTATATAAAGTTTAAAACAAGGGCTTATCGTATTTTCACTGATAGCACTTCGTTGTTTAAATTGCAGGATGCTTTAATTAGAAAAAGACATCAATTTTTAGCAGAAAGGATTTATGCTTAATCAGTCATTCATTAAAGAAAAGATAGATTTAATTGGTAAGGAGTTAGCTTATTTAGAGAAGATTTCTCAATATTCAATGGAGGAAATCGTTGGTAACTTCACTCTCCAAGCTGCTTTTGAAAGATTTTTAGAAAGAATAGTTACAAGAGCTATTGATGTTAACGAACATATTATTGAAGAATTAGCAGATGCTACAATGAAATCGCCTAGAAGCTATAAAGAAACTTTTTTCAGCTTAGCTAGGTTAAATGTTTTACCAGAAGACCTTGTTAAGGCATTAATAAAAAGTGTTGACACTCGCCATGCCTTAGTTCACGATTATGATGAGTTTCGATTAAGTAGTATTTATTCTTCAGTAAAAGAATGTTTAGAGGATTATTCAAAATATTGTGACTATATTTTGAAATTCTTAGACAAAGCAAAATAAAATCAAAAATTTGAAAAGGTTGATTTTAGTTGATAAATTTGCTATTTTAAAGTTATATGAAGCGAATTATTTACAATCCAAAAATATTTGGCGGCAAGCCGATTATTGAAGGAACAAGGATTGCGGTTGAGTTTATTTTGGAGCTTTTGGCTACTGGAATGACTCCTCAAGGCATTGTTAAAGAATACCCTCAATTAAAAACAGAGGATATTTTTGCTTGTATCAATTATGCTGCAGCAATAGTAAAAAGAGAAGAGCTTGTTCTCACTTAAATTTATATGAAATTTTTAACAGATGAAAACATTGCTCCTCGAGTGGTGACAGCTTTGAGAGGTGAAGGATTTGATGTTTTGACTGTTTCCGAGGCAAAATTTTCAAGCGCGCCAGATGAAAAAGTACTTACATTGGCTGTAAAACAGAAAAGGGTTATTTTAACGCACGATAAAGACTTTGGCAGCTTGCTTCATCAGCTCCAACCTCCCCCTTGTGGAGTTATTTTATTAAGATTAAGAAATCAATCGTCTCGAAATGTTGTTAAACATTTAATTCCTTTTTTAAAAAAAATTCAACCAGAAAAAGTTAAGAATAAATTGGTTGTTTTTCAAGAAGGTAAAGTAAGAATAATTTAAGATAAAAATATGTTAAAAAAAGACGAAAAAGAAAAAGCAATTAAAGACAGTAAAATTAGTAAAAATGATACTGGGTCTGCAGATGTGCAGATTGTTTTGTTGACTGAAGAAATTAAGAGTTTGCTTGGGCATTTGAAAAAGCATCCTAAGGATAATCATTCCAGAAGAGGGCTCTTGAAAATGGTCATTAAGCGTAAAAAGCTTTTAAAGTATTTGGAAAAAGAGGACAAGAGGCGATATAATTCTGTATTGAAAAAGGTTGGGTTAAAAAAGGAAAGTAAATAAAAATGTTTCAATTTCGAGCGATCGCTCAAAATTGAAACAAAATAGATATGTCTACAAAACCAAAAGAACAAAGAGTTGAGGTGTTAATTGATGTGCAGAACCTCTATCATTCAGCTAAAAATCTTTTTAATGCTCGTGTTAATTTTGAAGGGATTTTAGAGAAAGCAATTGACGGAAGAAAGTTAATTAGGGCTTTTGGTTATGTTGTTAGCACAAAGACAGGTGAGGAAAAGCCCTTTTTTGAAGCATTAACTGCTTTAGGCATAGAAACAAGAGTTAAAGAGTTGCAGGAGTTTTATGGGGGAGCTAAAAAAGCGGATTGGGATGTAGGCATTGTAATAGATGCTGTACGAACAGCTCCAGGAGTTGATGTAATTATCATCTGCTCTGGTGATGGCGATTTTATTCCTTTGGTCGAATACCTAAAAGCACAAGGTAAAAGGATTGAAGTGCTCGCTTTTAAGAAGACAACTTCATCTAAACTTCAAGAAGCAGCTGATGAGTTTTTTGACATTGGTTCAGATAGGAAGAAGTTTTTAATGAAGATAAATAAGTAAAATAATAAATTAAACTAACGACGAGCAAGATGAATTTGTGTTGTCATTCTGACCTTTGTAGGGAAATATTTTTTGTGACATTTGGGTACGATCGTGCCCAAATGTCACAAAAAATATTTGGTTTTCTCTATAAAGATCAGTATGACACTTTCGCTTGTTTGTTTCAGGTTTGATAAAAAAACATGGAGAAACAAAAATTTGAGATGGAAATAGCAGGTAAGTCATTTAAGATTCAGTTAGGAGGGTTAGCTGATCAGGCATCAGGGAGTTGTAGAGCACAATTCGGAGATACAGTTATGCTCTGTACTGCACAAATAGGACGGGAACGCCCGGAGATGGGTTTTTTTCCTTTGACATGCGAGTTTGAGGAAAAGTTCTATGCTGCTGGTAAGATTTTGGGCTCTCGGTTTATGAGAAGAGAAGGCAGACCATCAACAGATGCTACTCTAAATGCTAGGATGATTGATAGGTCTATCAGACCTCTTTTCCCTGCGGGCTTAATAAATGAAATACAGGTTATGGCTACTTGTTTGAGTTGGGATACAGAAAATGACCCAGCAGTTATAGGTCTAAATGGTGCATCTTTGTCATTAGGTCTTTCAGAAATTCCATGGGCAGGCCCTGTGGGCGCAGTTAGGATAGGTAAGGTTGATGGAAAACTTGTCTTATGTCCTAACTATGAACAAAGAGAAGAAGGAGAGATTGATACAATTCTTGTTGGCACTGAAAAAGACGGTCAAATAGTGATTAATATGATTGAAAGTGGCTCTAAGGAGGTAACAGAAGAAGCAATGTTAGAGATTTATGACTTTGCTGTACCTGTTATTAAACAAATCATTGATTTTCAAAATGATATCATTAAGAAACACGGCAAAGAAAAGCTTCCTGCTGTAGAACGAGAAGTTGATAAAGGATTAGAAACAAAACTTAAGGCCTCTATAGCTAAAAAGTTAGAAAAAGCGCTTTATCAGAAAGATAAGATAGTAAGAAGTAATGAATTGCGTGCAATTGAGGATGAATCGTTAACAGAATTTGAAGAAACACTTGGAGATAATAGAGTTAAGGATATACTTGAGGAAGAAGTAGAAAAGATGTTCAAGGAGAATGTCTTAAAGAATGACAAACGACCTGATGGCAGAAAAATGGATGAGGTTAGAAATATATCCTGTGAAGTAGAACTTTTACCAAGAGCCCATGGTTCTGGTTTGTTTACTAGAGGAATGACTAGAATCCTTTCAGTTATAACTCTAGGGAGTCCTGGAGACCAGCAACTTTTTGATAATATGGAGAGTTCTGGCAAGAAAAGGTTTATGCACCACTATAACTTCCCACCATATTCTGTTGGTGAAGTAAAGAGGGTTGGAAGCCCCGGTAGAAGGGAAATAGGGCATGGTATGTTGGCTGAAAAAGCAGTACAGGTTTTGTTGCCTTCTATGGAAAAGTTTCCATATACAATAAGAATAGTATCAGAGGCCTTAAGTAGCAATGGCTCAACCAGTATGGCATCTGTCTCTGGCTCATGTTTGGCTTTAATGGATGCAGGTGTACCTATTAGTGCGCCAGCTGCTGGTATTGCTGTTGGTTTGGTAGTTGGAAAAACTCTTGATGACTTTAAGTTATTAACAGACATTCAAGGTCCTGAAGACCATTATGGTGACATGGATTTTAAGGTTGCAGGCACTGAAAAAGGTATTACAGCTGTGCAAATGGATGTTAAGACAGATGGTATTACTAAGGAAATAATGAAAGAGGCCTTTGAAAGAGCTAAAAAAGCTCGACTTGGTATTTTAGAAGAAATAAAGAAAACCATTCCAGAGCCAAGAAAAGAGCTTTCTAAGTATGCTCCTAAGATTCATATTATTAACATAAATCCTGATAAAATCGGTGCTGTTATTGGCAGTGGTGGTAAAATTATCAATGGAATGATTGATGAATACGGAGTTAGCATTGATATTGAAGATACAGGAGAGGTCTTTGTTTCAGGGGATGATGCAGAGGGGGTTGAAAAAGCGCTTGAACAGATTAAAAACCTTACTAGAGAGTTTGAATTAGGAGAGACATTTCAAGGAAAAGTAGTAGGCATCAAGGACTTTGGAGCTTTTGTTGAGTTAGTGCCTGGAAAAGATGGATTAGTTCATATTTCAGAGTTAGCTCCATTTCGTGTGAATAAAGTAGAAGATGTAGTAAAAGAAGGAGATATTATTCCTGTTAAAATTGTTAATATTGATACAACATCAGGAAAAATTGGTTTAAGTGCCAGACAAGCTGGGTTTAAGCCAAAGGATTCTTCATCAAAGCAAAAACCGTTTCATAAATAGTCGATAATAGTCGGTTTAATAGGGCTTAAACCTATGGCTAAGATAGTCATAAAAGAATCGTTTGAACAAGATATTCCTCAGATATTAACTGGAGGAGTACTTTTAACGATGGAAGATGACTTAAGGCGTTTACAAGGTCAGGAGTCGAGGGATTTAAGGCATAAAAAACACAGAGAAGGAGCAAAGATAATGCCTATTTCAGATGCGGAGAAAGGCAAAGTACCTGAAATTATTGTAGCTGAAAAAAAATTAGGATTTTTCACTAAATTAAAACATTGGGTTGCTAAAGGACCAAAAGATGAAGAACAGCATTCAGTTAAGCCCAGCGTGCCTAAATCTACACAACCTCCGCAAGTAATACCGCCAATACAAACAACACCACAACCGCAACAACCACCGCAACCAACACCACCAACTCCGCAATCACAACAACCATCTCCTTCTCAACCAATCCCCGTCCCAGCCCCCGCTCCCGCACCAGTACAAAGGCATTTTTCTATTACCAGAGAAGAAGCAAAAGCAATAATAATTAGAAAAAAAGAATATGAGAAAGCACTGGAGATTATAGACGAACAGCTAAAGAATATTGTTGTTGAAAAAGCACCGCTTGAAATAAAGGTAGGGGAGTTTAAAAAACGAAAAGAGCATGCAGAAAAGATGGTTACCCCTATTACAGAAGAAGCAAATAAATTAAAAGCACAGGAAAATGAGATTGAAAAAAAAGAAGCCCAAGCGAAAACATCTGAAGAAAAGCATAAACTTGAAACAGAGAGATGGGCTATTGAAAAGCAAAGAAGGGAAATAGAAGGCCAGAAATGGGCTCAAGAAGAAAAAATAGTGCCTAATGGTGCGGAAATAACAGATGTTCAAAATAGATTAAAAATAATTTTAGATAAAGAGAAATCTTTAAAACAAAAAAGGATAAAGATTGTTGATAGATTAGAACAAGCAGAATTAATTAATAAAAGAGAGACATTTGGCGTGTCTAAAAAGGCATTAGATAAGCAATTTGCTGTTATTACCCGACAAGAGAAAGAAGTAGAGCAAAAAGAAAAGGCAGTTGAACAAAAAGAAGCTCAAGCAAAAACAACTGAAGAAAAGAGAGTTTTCACAAAACAACGATGGGAACTTGAAGAAAAAAGGAAACTCATAGAGCAGAAAAGATGGGAAATAGAAAACCAGCAACAGGATTTATTAAAAGCAATTAAAACAATTCCTGTTTTTGATGAGCCAGTCGTTTCAGAAAAACCTGCCGTAGAACCGCAGATTCAGATTCAAGAGCCGAAAAAAAGACATAGAAGAGAATGGCAACCAGTAAAGCATATTGAGAGTTCTGTTCCTACACAGAAGGCTATTGTGCCTGGACAAAAAGCTATAGAGGATGATAAGAAAGTAAAGGATGCAACATTAGAAGCTGAAAGAGTAAAGTTTCAAGCAATTCAAGAATTAGCTCGAGTCCATAGGAAAGATACATTCATACCTAAAAGCAAAGGGCCTATTTCTAAGGCAAAGGTTTTGCAGAGATTATCTACTGTATCTCCCGAAGAACAGGAAGATAGAAAGAAGTTTTTAAGCAGAGTGGCTGGTAGGCCTAATATTGTTAAAATGAAAACCAATAATGGCAAAGGCGAGGTTTCGTTTCGCCCAGTTGTTAAGCGTTCATCTGTTTTTCATAAAATTTTAGTCAGAATAGTATTTTTATTATTGATATTAGCTGGTTTTGTAGGTATAGTATTACTCTTGAATACTTATTTATTCTCTGATAAACTTAATTTGCCTGATTTTATACCTGGTACAGAAACCCCAGAACCTTCCATAGAAGAGCCAATAATTGTTCCAACACCAACAACAACACCAACAACACCAGTTATAACCTCTACGACAACACCTGTATCAACATCTACCCCTCCCGAGCCCGAGCCCGAAGTAGTTCCCGAGCCAGAGCCAGAGCCCGAGCCAGAGCCAGAGCCAATCCCCGAGCCCGAGCCAGAGGTAAAATTACCTCTATCCTTGATAGATATTTCGGAAGCCCGTGTTTTGAAGTTTTCTGCAACTGTTTCTGTGCCTGATTTACTTTATGACACTATAGCAAATATGGAAGAGGAACAGGTCTCAACAGGTTTTACACAGATTGTTTTCCAGAACGAGGATACTAAAGAGATTCTAAGTTTTGTTGATTTCTTGGAGATGTTTGTTGTTGAACAGCCAGAAGGATTATTAGAGACATTAGAAATGCCTGCAACTCTCTTTATTTATTCAACAGACCAGACGACCCCAAGAACACGCTTTGGCTTTATTGTTAAAGCTAAAGATCCAACGACATTAATAAGTATTGTGAAGCCATGGGAAAGTAGTATGGAAGAAGATACAGAAGTTCTTTTCGCATCACTTGGTAAAACAGGCGCTGCTCTTGTGAATAATTTTTTAACAGCCATACACGGCAAAGAAGCATTCCGTTACCAAACATTTACGAAAAATGACTTTGGTATTTGTTATGCTGTGACATTTAGTGATTACTTTATCTTCACTACATCATATGAAGTAATACAAGAAGTACTGGACAATTTATAAATAACCCTATAAACTATAGGTAACCAAATAAATGAGCAACTAACACATTTCAGTCAATTGGCTGGGATGTGTTATCAATAAAAACAATAAATATGGATAAAAAATTCATTGAACAACAGAAAGAACAATTAGAAGCACAAAAAACAAAGTTAGAAGAACAATTAAGTTCTTTTGCTACAAAAAATAAGGAAGTTGAGGGTGATTGGGCAGCGAAAATGCCGGAAATGGATACAGGAAAGAGTTTAGAGGAAGAAGCAGATGAGGTGGAAGAGTTTGGTACTCGTTTAGCATTGGAAAGAACGCTAGAGACAGAATTAAAAAAAGTTATTCTTGCTTTAGAAAGAATAAAGAAAAATAAATACGGTGTTTGTGAAAAGTGCGACAAGCCAATTTCACAAGGTCGCTTAAAGGTTTATCCACAGGCAAATACTTGTTCAAAGTGTCATTAAACAAAAATGTCTAAAAAATTACCTATAACTATTATTGGTCATAAAAATCCTGATACCGACTCAATTGTTTCGGCTTTAGTTTATGCTAACCTAAAAACCAAATTAGGCGAACAGGTTGAACCAGCCAGAGCTGGCGCTTTGAATAATGAAACCAAGTTTGTTCTTTCATATTTAAAAGTTGAATCCCCACCTATTGTGGAAAGTTTGGAAGATAAACAAGTTATACTTCTTGACCATGGTGACACATCTCAATCAATTTTAGGGATTGATAAAGCAGAAATAATAGAAATTATTGACCATCATAAAATAGGGGATATCCAAACTAGTTCTCCAATCTTATACAGAGCAGAGCCAGTAGGTAGTACTTGCACGGTAATAGCAAAGATTTTTAAAGAAAAGGGAGTTGAGATAGAAAAGCAAGAAGCAGGACTTCTTTTATCTGGAATTATTTCTGACACCCTATTTCTTAACTCTCCAACAACAACAGAAGAAGATAAGAAGTTACTCCCAGAGCTTGCTAAAATTGCTAAAATTAATCCAAAAGAGCTAGCCGAGCAAATGTTTGAGGCAAAGTCGGATATAAGCAATTTGAGTGTTAAAGATATTGTATGTAGTGATTATAGCGATTATAAAGAGTTTAAAGCTAATGGAATTAAGTTTGGGGTTGGAGTTTTTGAAACAGTTAAGCCGGAAAATGTGAGGGGATTAGATAAAGAGATTTTCCAAGAACTCACAGCTTTGAAAAAAGAAAAAGATGGGCAACTTATTTTCTTCTTAATTATTGATATTTTAAAGCAATGCGCCTTTCTATATCTTGCTGGAGATGAGGAAGCTGAATTATCTAAAAAAGGTTTTTCAGGAAAGATAGAAGATAGAATAATGTTCTTGCCAGGCGTAGTTTCTAGAAAAAAGCAAATAACCCCGGTCTTAGCCCAACTAATAGGGACAGGGTAGGGACAGGGATATCCCTGTCCCCATGTATTCAATATATGGTGAGACAAGCAAGACAATTTAATAAAGGAGATTTCTGGCATGTTTTTAATCGTGGAGTTGCTAAGGAAGTCATTTTTAAAGATGATAATGATTTTAGGTTTTATCTTTCTAGAGTAACTAAAGCCTTGCAGAAATTTCCAGTAAAAATTCATGGCTATAACCTTTTTGTTAATCATGTGCATTATCTTATAGAACAGCATTCAGATATACCACCAAGTAAGTTCATTGGCTCAGTGCATGGAAGTTTTGGACTTTTTATTAATCGTAAATATTCGCGAGTAGGGCATTTATTTCAAGATAGATTTAAGGCAAATAATGCTGGAGATGACTTATTACCTATTTCAGTTTATACTAACTTGAATAAAGTTTTTGACAAGCTTGAGAATACAGAGAAAAAAGTTATTACAAAATTAGATTTAGACCACTTATTGCAGGAGGCAGAAAAAGATGCTTGGAGTAGTTACGGTGTTTATTTAGGACTTAGAGATGATAAAATTACTCAAACTAAGCATATTTTATCTTTGCTTTCTGATGATATAAAACAAGCAAGAAAAGAATATAAAAAATTCGCTAGAAAGCTTATTGTTTCAGGTTATTTTCTTAAAACTAGGGATTTGATTTTTGAAGAGTATGAAGCGGACGAAGACAAATAAAAGGGACAGGGTAGGGACAGGGATATCCCTGTCCC
>JABMPZ010000064.1 GCA_013203565.1 Parcubacteria group bacterium
AAGCTGATAGTCAAAAGAATAAGGCAATAATAATGGGTATGGTTCAGCGTGGCGGTAGATTAAAAGCTAAATACTTGAAAGAATACTGGACACCAACAATTCTTAACACTTTAATAGATAATGTTGAAAAAGGAACTTATCTAATGACTGATGATAGTTGTATCTACAGAAAAACTGGAAGATTAGGATACCTTCATAGTAGTATTAAACATCGTAAAAAAAGATATGTATTTGGAGATATACACACTAATACTATTGAGGGATTTTGGGCACAAGTTAAAAACTCTTTAAAGTCTACTTATAAATCAGTTAGCCATAAATATATTCAGTTATATATTGATGAGCTTACTTATCATTACAATTCTCGCTTTTCTTCCGTTTCCGTTTTTGAGAGCTTACTTTCTCGTCTTTGCGGACTGCCCGAGAAAGAACTTGATAAAAGCGTTCTTTTTGAGATGAAGGTTTTTTCATAGATTTATTATATCAAGAAACTAATAAAATTGTAATGAAGTAATAACAAAAATAGTAGATGCCGCCATAGTTTAATTAGCAAAACAAACCCCTGTAAAGGTTGAGATTGGGGTGCAAACCCCCATGGCGGCTTCTATTATCTTTGTTATATACTTGACAAGGTAGTTGCGTTTGCTATAATATAAATCATACAGGGGGGTAGTATAAACTATCTCAACCAAAAATGGGTAACCCTGTTATACAGCTCTACGGTTAATTCCGTCTTTAAAATATCAGAAAACCCTACCAACACCCCGAATACGGGGTGTTTGGTTTTTAATTAACCTATTTTAGTCTATAATTAAATTGTAAAAGGTCTTATTAAATATATAAAATTATGAAAGAAAAAATCAAAGTTTACGTCGTCTTAGTTTTAATAGTGGGAATTTTAGTCGGTGGATTCATTGTATGGCAAAGCTACCAAAAGACGGAACAAAAATATCAAGTTTGTTTAGAAAAATGCGAATATGAGTATCTTGAATATACTGGACGGGCTTATTCAATACTCGCAGAAATGGAGCACTCGCCAGAATACAATATTTGTACATACAACTGTAAAGAAAAATATGGAAAGTAATCTATTTTAATTTTCAAGGGTCGGAGTATAAAATATAATCTTTTAAATAAATATGAACCCGCAAAAACTTAGGGAACTTTATAATAAAGAGGTTAAGCCCTTATCTGAGGATTGGTCAAAAGCCGATGAAGAATATTGGCCGTATTTAGAGCAACTTCTTGCCCCAGTAATAAATGAAAAAATTATATGGGAAGAAACAAAACCATTTTCAATAGAGAAATTAAAAAAATTAGAACAAATGGAAAAGGACGTAAAATAAAAAAAGGCAAAATATAACAAAGCATTTAATGAATGGTTAGATTTGTTTTAGGCAATAGTTTAAGTTTTGTTAATGCTAACCGATATAAGTTAAATAATGTATTTGGTTTAATTTTATTTGCTACTTCTTTTTTTAATCTAAAAGCCGTCCGATTTTTATTATAGATAAAATGAATTTCTATTAAATTGTCTTTGCCACGATTTATTCGGGGACTTGTTGTTGTGGTATACATACCCAAGCTCCGGGGGTCGGATTCGGATGTTTTCTGCTCCTCTATATACATATGTATATATTATACCAAAATTACAACTCCGCAAAGAATAAATAAGGTTAATACTGGAACTAGCATAAGTAAAGGGTTATATCCCAAACTATAGCACTAAATCGATTTTCGTAAAATCTGTAAAAACTACTCTAAGGCCTTTTGTATGTACGTTCGCTTATTGTGTAAAAGATGGTTTGCGAGTTGAAGAAACTTGGTTGCATTTGCCATTGTAAAGAAATCGTTATTGAGTTCTCGCACACATGTCTTGCTCATACGCTTGTACAATTCATGATCTGTGAGTAACTTATAGAGATAATGCGCTACTCTGTCAGTATCCCCTGGATCGACGATATAACCGTTTCTCCCATGTTGAATTTGTAGAGGAATTCCCCCTGAGTTATATGCGATAACCGGTTTTCCTTTAGAGACCGCTTCAGTCACCTTTACTTCAAACCCTTCTTTATATGAAAGTTGCATTGCAATATTGCTCTCGCGTAAAAGTACATTAAGGAGCTGGTCACTATGGAACAGCCGTGCAATCTTGATATCTTTAGCATACAAATGATACCGATACATATTAATAATGTTCAGCGTCTCTACCAGTATTGGATTGCCTTCTGGATCATCAACCGCACCATGCCCAGCAATAACCAATTGAGGAATTAATTTTTTATCGACACCTCTTTTTTCCATACGTAGCCGTAGTGCACGATAAGCCTCAATAACATCAATTATTCCCTTAGAAGGATCGAACCGGGCAATCTGAACAATATATGGGCGACTACTGTCTATCGGTTTCTGTTTATTCTGTATGAGCACTGTATTAAACATATTTAAATAGTATCGCGTTTGAATGGACGAAAGCTTCTTATTAAGTCCATCAAGAGAGTCAGTTACCGCTGGCATAAAAACAACCTTTCGTTTAGGTACGTTATGTGGAACAAACTCTTCTATGGGATGACTCACGAAAATATCACATTGTTTGATAAAACCCCATAAAAAATTCCACGTAGTATTTTGTGGTGTTTTTTTTATAGACATTAAGTCCGTATCAAGATGAATATGAGAACGATAAATTATTTTTGACTTTGGGTTTATCTTTTTAATGTAAGGTATTAATCCCGACGTCTGAGGATCATCGATTACAATTACATTGGCATTTTTTATTGCTGATTTTAGGCATTTGACATTTCTTTTAATTTCATTTTTGTAAACTTGTATGTCTTCTTCGGTGAGTACTAAATCGGAAGGTGCAACCGATTGCAAAATATTATGAAATTTTTTCTTAGTGATATTAAAAAATTCGGTATTCTTGTTTAATAACGTATACCAACGTACGTTGCAATCAAACAATCTATAAAGACGTATCAATGCATGACGCATGAGTGCGACTCCACCACCTTGAGGGGTGGCATTTATAAATATAAGCCTGCCATCTAGTTCTTTGTATTCTTTTGCGAGCGTTACGAGTGCATTAAATCTCTGTCGCGATGTTATTTTTCTATACTCTTGTAATGAGACTAAATCTTGTACAGTGACCTCTTGCGAGCGCTTTGTATTAACCTTCAGAACTCCATTTTTATCAAATAAATGTTTTGCTTCTAGCCGAAGTCTTAGTACCTCTACTTTATCAATTCTATATTTACGTTTTAGATTAATGGGGACAATATCATGCTCTAGCCACAGCCTCGATGATACCGCGAGTTTCTCACTATCTCCTAATATACCAGCACCTATAATTTTAAAATCCGCTTTTTTTGTTAACTGGGTAATCCATTTTGATATGCTTATGTCTAAGGTCTCCCCTTTTTTTACAAGAATGGTCTTGGTTAATCTATGGTTGTTTATCTTTGATACGACTAAACACTTTTCAGTATCAAAGATAAGACCAAGATAAACAAATTTTTTTTCTTTTGACTTACTAACCATGGTAAAATTATAACATAAAACAAAAATAGAGCATAATACTCTATTTAATATGTCTAAAAA
>JABMPZ010000065.1 GCA_013203565.1 Parcubacteria group bacterium
ACAAACAAAGACAGTTGTTAAAGAAAGCATTTCAAGGCGTAAATATACCCCAAGCATTGATTTTTTCTGGAATGGACTATTTAGGCAAGAAAAAAATAGCCCTTGATGTTATAAAATCAATGAACTGTGTTGAAGATGAGCCATGTAATACTTGTTCTGCGTGTGAGTTAATTGAGAAACAAAACCATCCTGACCTTATTGTTGTTTCTCCTGATGATAAAGAGATTAAAATAGATACAATAAGAGATCTTCAAATGGAGTTAAGCAGGCGACCACAGTTTTTTTCAAGAAAAACAGTAATTATAGATAATGCACATACATTAAACTTAAATGCTCAACATTGTCTTTTGAAAACACTTGAAGAGCCACCCGGAGGCACTATTTTTTTTCTTGTAACATCTTTACCAGATGCATTATTACCAACAATTCGTTCAAGGTGCGAGGTATTAAAGTTTTATCCTGTTTCAGAAAAAGAATTAATAGAAAAGTTTGAGGACAAACAGAGTTTACCAGAGTTTAATAATGTGCTTACTATCTGTGGAGGACGGCCTGGTTTCGTGGTAAAATGTTTTGAAGACCATCAGTTTTTAATAGAGAAACAAACACAATTAAAAACAATTGAAAAATTATTAAAAGGTTCTCTTGTTGAAAAGTTTGCTTTTGCTAAAAACTTTTTTAATAAAGAAACAACACAACAACAATCATTAGTATTTTTAGGTAATTTGATTGAGCAATTAAGAAGCTTACTTTTTTCTAAATTAGAAATTAAAAAAGACGAACAGTTTGAAAAAATACTTGAAAATTATTCAACCCAGCAACTCAAGCAGGCGTTGTTAGTAGCCAGTGATTTGAATTTTTTGTTTCAACATACTAATATAAATAAAAGGGTTGGTTTTGAAAATTTAATGCTCAACCTATAATAAATATATGACATATCAAGAAATATTAGACAACTTAAAACCAGAACTTGAAAAAACAAAAGAGGATGCTAAACAGGAATTAATGAAATTAAGATCTGGAAGATTATCGCCTGCTTTAATTGAAGATATTCATGCAGATTGTTTTGGCGCGATGCTTCCTTTGAAGCAATTAGGAGCTATCTCTAATCTTTCTCCAAGAGAACTCTCACTTCAATTATGGGATAAGAGTTATGTTGAAGGTGTAGTAAAAGCCATAGAAATAGCAGGGCTTAGTTTAAGTGTTAGAATAGATGGAGAAAACATTTTTCTTACAGCTCCGCCTCTTACTACAGAATCAAGAGAAGATCTTATTGTGGTTTTGAATAAAAAGAAAGAGGAGATATTCCAGCAATTAAGGCATAAGAGAGATAAATCATGGCGTGCTATTCAAGACGGTTTTCAAGCAGGGGAGATACGAGAGGATGATAAATTCAAAGGCAAAGATAAATTAGATGAATCAGTGCGTGAGTTTAGAGATAAAATAGAAGAAATGGTCAAAGATAAAGAAACTGAAATTAGAGGACAATAATGAGATAATAAGTAGGGGATTATGATAATCACAATTTTAATTGTTTTAATTAGTTTAATTATTTTGGTTTTCCTGCATGAGCTGGGCCATTTTTATTTTGCTAAAAAGTTTGGTGTTGAGGTTGAAGAACTTGGCATTGGTTATCCTCCACGGATTTGGGGTAAAAAGATAAAAGGAACTATATATTCAATAAATCTTTTACTCTTTGGAGCTTTTGTAAAGATAAAAGGATTTGAAGACCAGGAAGGTAAAGACCCAGCAAGTTTTTCTGCAAAACCACTCTATCAAAGAGCTATTATATTAGTAGCAGGAGTTGTTATTTTCTGGATTGTTGCTATTTTAATATTTTCGTTTGTTGTTGGTTTTTCAAGCATACCAACAGCAGTGCCTGATGATTTTGAGAAACAAGGAGTTGAATCCTATGTCCAAATATATACTGTAGCTGATGATTCTCCAGCTCAAGAAGCAGGCATTATAATGGGAGATGAGATTATAAGTATTTCAAAACAGGCAGAAGATAATGTTGAGGGGAGTACTGTTGAGATTGACAAAGTTAAGCAGGTACAGGAATTTACCAGTGCAAATAGCGGAGAACAAATTAGTTTATTATTGCGTCGTGGTAAAGAAGAGATAGAGATTTCGTTAGTACCGAGAATAGACCCTCCGTCTGGCGAAGGGGCGATGGGTATTGGCTTGGTAAGAGTAGCTAATCTTGAAACTGTTTGGTATAAAGCACCTGTTGTTGGTTGGAAAATTACAGTCAGTCAAACGAAAGCGATTCCTACTGTAATGATTGGGGCTTTGGTTCGCAAGATAAAAGGGGAGAAGGTTACAGATGTTCAGATTGTGAGTCCTGTTGGAGTAGTACAGATTATGGGGCAGGCCTTGCAAAGGGGCGTTGGTCAGTTCTTTATGTTTATGGGAATGATTGCTGTTTGGTTGGCTCTATTTAATCTTTTACCAATACCTGCCTTAGACGGAGGACGGCTCTTGTTTTTGTTGATTGAGTGGATAAGAGGGAAGCCAGTATCACATAAAATAGAGCAGGCAATATCAGGAGTGTTTATGTTTTTACTAATAGCACTAATGATAGTCCTTACTGTCAGAGATGTAATCCGTTTGTTTTAGTAATCTATTTGTTTTAATTATTTTACGAAAAAATTTGTCGTAAGATATGACGATCGTCGCATTCTACGACATTTTGTTTTTTGTCCCTCATTTTTTTGCGGTTAATTACGACGATCGTCGTAATTAAC
>JABMPZ010000066.1 GCA_013203565.1 Parcubacteria group bacterium
GGTTTTTGGGTTTTTTGGGTTGTTTGGGGTTTTTGGGTAGTTTGGGGATTTTGGGGAGTTAGGGGTTCACTCCCTAACTACCCTAACTCCCTAACCGCCCTAACCAGCCTCCAACTCTAACAACTTAGAAATCTTCTCACGGTCAAAACCCACTATAACTTCATCATCAATAAAGGTTACTGGCACTCCCATTTGACCTGATTTTTCTATCATTTCTTTTTGTGCCGCCTCATCACTAGAAACATCAACAGCTTCAAACTCAATATCATTTGATTTCAAAAACTCTTTGAGTGTAACGCAATAAGGGCAGGTGACTGTAGAAAAAACTTTTACTTTTGGCATAAGTTTATGAGATTATTTTACTCACTAGGAACCTCGTCAGAGGTCTCACTAAGAATACCTTCAATTTTACTTTCTATAGATGAGAATGGTACTGCTCCACCAAGAAGCTCACCATTAATGAAACTACCTGGGGTACCACTTACTCCAGCAGCAATACCTTCTTGATAATCTGCTTCTACTTTATCAGCATATTTGCCACTATCTAAACATTCATCAAATGTAACCGCATCTAAAGCGATTTCCTTGGCTAACTCTTTAAGAAATTCTGGGGTAATTTCTGACTGACCTGCATAAAGCCCATCAGTATATTCCCAGAACTTGTTTTGGTCTGAAGCACATTCTGATGCTTCAGATGCTTTTCTGGCATAAGGATGAATACTGTCTAATGGAAAATGCTTATAAACCCATTTAACTTGAGTTGGGTATGCTTCGGCAACTTCTTTCATAGTATCATGAAATCTTGCACAAAAAGAACATTGGAAATCAGAGAACTCAATAATAGTTATTGGCGCTTCAAAATTACCTCTGATATGACTATTTGCATCATATGTTGGTGTAACTGTTTGTGGAGAACCTTCTGGTGCATCCTGATTTTCCTCAACTTCTGTTAAATCAACGCCTCCTTGTGGGAATAACATAGTACCGTCTTTGGTAACATAAGAAGAAACCTCCTGTCCACCTACTTCAATATTGAATTTATAGAGACCCTTGTCTTCAACAACTTCTCCAATTATTACAGCTTCATTACCTGGCTCAAGCATATAGTTATTTATAAAAGTTAAAGCTGTTTCACTTGCCTCGGTAGCTGAAAGCCCACCTGCTGTAACTCCTCCAAAATTCATATACGCTAATACAATAACTGCTACTGCTAACACTGCTATCACCATATTTTCTGTTTTTTTCAACATATTATTTTTTTATTTAATTTTTGTGTAAGGTCTGACTTACCTTATGCTCCTTATCATATCAAATCTCTTTTTCAATTGCAAGTAATCTGTCATACTTTGCTTTTCTTTCTTTGGCATACGGTCCTCCTGCTTTAATAAACTCGGCTCCAATGCCTACTGCTAAGTCAGCAATGAAATCATCTTCTGTATCCCCTGAACGGTGTGAAACAATTCTTTTCCAGTTATATTCTTTTGCAACTTGAGCGGCTTGTATTGTTTCTGTAACAGTGCCTATTTGATTTGGCTTTAGAATAACTGCATTACAAAGATTTTGCTCATAAGCATCCTTCATTCTTTTTTGATTAGTTACTGTTATATCATCTCCAACTATTGCCACTCCCCTACCCTGTAAATCTTTTGTTGTTTGCCAGCCATCAGTGTCATCTTGTGCAAAAGGGTCTTCAATAAAAGCAATCGGATATTTCTCTGTTAATTTAGTATATAATGTAAGGAGTTTTAAACTGGATATCTTTTTACTTTCAAAATTGTAAGTTTTGTTTTTATAAAATTCACTCGCAGCTACATCAATCCCTATTTCGCAATTATTATTTTTTACTATATCAAGTATTAAATCCAATACTTGTTTTGTTGTTTCAACTTGTGGAGTAAAACCACCTTCCATTCCTGTTGCCACTCCCCTATCTCCAAACTTACTTTGCAATCTCTCTTTTAATCCGTTATACACATTAGTGGCTGTCTCATAGTTTTCAGAAAATGATTTGCCTTTCGGCACAACCATAAACTCTTGAACATCTAAATTGTTTTCAGCGTGCTTACCTCCTTCAATAAGCAACATACATGGTATTGGCAAAACTGGTCTGTTGGTATCAGATACCAACAGACTGATGTATGAGTATAGGGGTAGGTTTTTTTCAGTGGCAAGGGCGCGGCAACACGCAATTGAAACAGGGAGTATAGCGTTGGCTCCAAGTTCGGCTTTATTCTCACCTGCTAAAGCAATTAGAATTTCATCAATTTCTGCTTGACTTGTAAAATTTTTGCCAACCAATTTTTTAGCAATAATCTCCCTTACATTATATACAGCTTTTTCTGCATCAATTTCAAGCGCCTCATAAGCCCCGGCAGAAGTGCCTGATGGGGTTTGTGCACTAAAAACTCCGTTGCTTGTTTCAATCTCTACTTCAACTGTTGGCTTACCTCGTGAATCAGATATTTTTTTTGTTGTTAGGTTTTTGATTTGCATTGTTGGGGGTTTTTTGGGGGCTTTTTAGGGTTTTTAGGGTTGTTGGGGGAGTTGGGGTTAACTCAACTCGGGCTCGGCTCAAAAATTCAAATACTCATAAACCGCGAGTGCTGAACGCGCTCCATCAGCAGAGGCAGTTATAATCTGCTTCCATTTTTTATCATTCATATCTCCTGCTGCAAATAATCCTTTTACTGATGTTTCGCAGGTCTCTGGATTTACTTTTACTTCTCCTGTTTCATTAAGCTCAACAACTCCTTTTAGGTATCCTACAACCGATACACTACCTATTTCTATAAAAACACCATCAATATCAAGGGAAATTTCTTTATTCGCAACAGTATCTTGGCAAATTAATTTTTCCACCATATTTTTACCCTCAATGCTCTCAACTTTCGTATTAACAATCACCTCAATATTATCAGCTTGCTCTCCCCTCTTTTGTAAAATCTCATCTGCAGAAACACTATCTTGCATTTCAATAATAAAAACTTTTTTAGTATAAGTTGACAATTCCAAAGCCGCTTCAAATCCAGCATTACCTCCACCAATTACAGCAACTTGTTTTCCTTTGAAAAGCGGACCATCACATATTACACAATAAGACACTCCCCTATTCAAAAACTCTTTTTCTCCTTTAACATTTAATTTACGAGGTGTTCTGCCAGTTGCTACTATAACTGCTTTAGCAAAAAACTCTTGCTCTTGGGTAGTAACAACAAAATCCTTTCCATCTTTTTTTACACCAACTATATCAATCCCCTCTTTAATATCTATTTTATGTTCCCTTAAATGTTTTTCAAAGTTTTTAATTAAATCCAGACCCAAAATATCAGAACTACCAGGCCAATTACCCACTTCAGCTGTCTTGCCAATCTGACCAACAAAATCCTTAGTCAAAAACAAGACCTTAATGGCCTTTCTTGCACTATAAATCCCTGCTGTAATACCAGCAGGCCCACCTCCGATAATAATTAAATCATAAACCATAAAATATTATTCGGACAAATGAGTACGATCGTACTCGTTTGTCACAAAATAAGTTTACTTTATTTTTGTTTTCTTTAGATATTCTTTTAAAATTGGGCCGTATTTTGGATGACGCAAACAAAGATAAAAATTAGATTTTAACCAGTCAATTTTTTTACCACATTCAAGCCACTCCCCTTCAAGCTCATAGCCGTAAATCATTTTACCGTCACCTAACATTAACTTCAAACTTTCAGCTAAAATTGTTTCTCCTTTTTCATTGGGCTTTGTCATTCCAATATATTTGAAAATCTCTGGAGTAAAAATATATCTACCACAAAAAACCAAATCAGAAGGAGCTTCATCTGGCTTAGGTTTTTCAATAATATCTTTTATTTTATATAAACGGTGAGCAATTTTCTCCACTTTAGCTGTACCATAAAAAGCAACCTTATCTTGTGTTACTTTCTTTAATCCAATTACAGGATTTTGAGATGTTTCAAATATCTTTTTCAATTGAGCAAGAGCTGGTTTCTTGGATTCAAATACATCATCACAAAAAGCAACAGCAAACGGCTCGTTGCCTATGTGTTTCTCTGCTTTTAATACAGCATCTCCATCACCTTTAGGCATTGGTTGAATTATAGAAGAAAAAGATACATTTTCTGTTTCTTTGCTTATCTTTTCAAGTATAGAAAGTAATTCCTTTTTATTATTCTTTTTCAAAGAGTTTTCTAAAGCAGTATTTTTCTTATAATAATCAGCGGTATCTTTCTTGTTTGGAGGCACAACAAAAGATATATCATTTATACCTGATTCAATAACCTCTCTTACGATATGAGCAATCATTGGCTCATCAACGAGAGGGAGAAGTTCTTTTGATACAACCTTAGACAGAGGAAGGAACCTTGTGCCAAGACCTCCGGCTGGTATTATTGCTTTTTTTATATTCATAATTTTGGGGGCTGGTTAGGGCGTTTGGGGGTGTTGGGGGTGTTGGGGTTAACTCCCCAACTACCCTAACCGCCCTAAACTCCCCAAGAGCGAGCGTTGGGGAAGTTGGGGTTTTTGGGGATTAGGGTGAGCCCGAGCCCTACCCTAACTACCCTAACCGCCCTAAACTCCCCAACAAGCCCCTAACCGAGCTAATCTTTATTTCGTAAAAACGCAGGGATTTCCCAGTCCGGCTCCTGTGTCCACTCCCTGTCTTTTTCTTCTTTTTCTTGTTGTTTTGCTTCTATGGCAGACCTTCTCATTTTTCTTTCTTCATTATCCTTATCCTTGTCTTCGTCTTTGTGTGACGAATCTGATTCTTGTTTTTTAATTTTATCAGGCACTTGTTTTGCTTTTTTCAACTTCTTTATTGTTTTCAATCGTTGAAGAGCAACCTTCTTTTCTTCACGCTCTGACTTCTCTGTATCGCTAACACAAAGCAGAGTTATTTTTACTTTTCCCTGACTCGCTGGGTCTTCAGAAATACCAAATATGATTTTTGCTTTTGGATTTAATTTTGAAATTTGATTACTAATTGTCTCAACCTCTTTTAGTCCAAGGTCTTTACCTCCTGTAATATTAAATAACATCTTACGAACTCGTTTTGGTTCACCATCAACAAACGGACTCAAGAAAATATTTTTTACTGCCTCTTCTGCTCTATTAGGCCCATGAGCCATACCCTCGCCAAAAAATAGAACTTTACCACGGGCTGATAAAATTGTTTTTAAGTCAGCAAAATCAATATTTATGAGTCCTGGTTTTGATATAACATTCAGTAAATCAGAAATCCATCTGACAAATACCTGATTCAATGCAGACAATGACTTTTTCAAAGAAGTTTTTTTCTCAACAATCTCAAGAATCTTTTCATTAGGCACTACTATAACACCAGACAAACAATCTTGCAACTCTGCAAGAGCTTTTTTTGCTATCTTCATCTTTTTTTCTCCTTCAAATTGGAAAGGAAGGGTAAAGACGCCTATTGAAATATTTTTTTGCTTGCCTGTTGTGCCTGTTGATGAACAAGATTCCATAAATTGTTTCGCAAATACAGGACCTGCGCCTGATGCCACTCCCCCACCCAGAGAGCCGACTAAGACCACTAAATCTTGGTCACGCATAGTTCTTGCAATTTTTTCTTTTTCCTCTAAGGCAGCCTTACGCGCTAATTCAGGATTCATTCCTGTGCCCATACCTCCCGCTGTTTTTTCACCGAAAATCATAGTGCGAACTGATTTTTTCACATTCTTTAAAACCTTTTTATCTGTATCAACAATTAAAAAACTCACACCTTTTAGTGATGAGGCAAGTTCTGAAACAATAGATGCCCCGCCTCCTCCAATGCCGATGACTTTGATTTTTATTTTGCGGGTTCGGAGAGGGGTAGTTGTTTTATTTTGTTTTTGTTGTTGTTTCGGCATAAGGTATAAGGTAACGGGCTTGGGCTCGGGGGGCTCGGCTCGTCTGACGGAGTCAGACCACGACAGATTACTGTCGGGGACTGACTCCGGGCTCGGGCTCGGGCACAAGCCGGACAAGGTCTGACCTTGTCCGGCTTATTACTAATAACAATAGATTATTCTTCCTCAGACCCTTCTTCCTCGGGTTCTTCTTCCTCTTCCTCGGATTCTTCGGGTTCAGATACCACAGGAGCAGTATAACCTTTTAATTTTTCAATCACATCAGCATTACCTGGGTTGAGCTCTAAAACTTTTTCAAATAACTGATCGGCCTCATCTTGATTGCCTAATCTCTCCTCAATTAA
>JABMPZ010000067.1 GCA_013203565.1 Parcubacteria group bacterium
AACGCTCGCTCTTGGGGAGTTTAGGGTGGTTAGGGCAGTTAGGGTAAGGCTCGGGCTCACACCCCCAAACGCCCTAACGAAGCCCCCCAACAAGCCCCCCAAACGCCCTAACAAGCCCCCGAAGGGAGTGCGGGTTCGTCGTGTTCGTTCGCATAATTCGCGCTGTTCCCAGCCATTGCTATCTATGAAAGAATATAAATTACAAGTTGGATTCACATTAGTTGAGGTTTTGGTTGTTATCGGGTTAATTGGGATTACTGCTGCCGCTTATTTTAGCGTTTCTCAGTTTTCGCAACAGTCCAAAGCGCTGTCAGCGGCTGTGCGGAATTTCACCACTGACCTCCGCTATGCTCAACAGTTGTCGGTTACCGAGCAAATGGTTCATGGGATTCAGATTTCTTTAGCTTCGGGCAGTTATAGGTTAATCCGTTTTAGCACAACAACTGTAGAATTTTTTGATAAAAACCTGCCTACAGGGATTGCTTTTCAGGATGTTTCTGGTTTTACCAGCGATGAAATAAGGTTTAATGCTTACGGAGCTGTTTTAGAAGACGGCACTATCACTTTGGCGAACACCGATAGCGCAACTACAACTATTGAGGTGAGACCCAGTGGTTTTGTAAGAATATTGTGACAGGGCTCGAGGGGAGTGCGGGCTCGTCGTGTTCGTTCGCATAATTCGCGCTGTTCCCAGCCATTGTTAATCGAGTGTAGTGCGAGCTCGTCATGTCCGTTTACATAATCTATGAAACAATACAAATTCCAAGTTGGATTCACTCTTGTTGAGACAATGGTTGGCATACTGATTTTAACCACTGGTCTTGCAATGGCTTTGCAGA
Organism: Parcubacteria group bacterium; assembly: GCA_013203565.1. Lineage (GTDB taxonomy): Bacteria > Patescibacteriota > Minisyncoccia > Minisyncoccales > CG1-02-41-26 > JABMPZ01. Next base: position 840 of record JABMPZ010000067.1, read on the forward strand.
TTTTTTCTGTGAGTTTTAGCGTTGAAAAAGATAATCAGCTAAGGACGCAGGCGGCTTTGTTGGCTCAAGAAAAGGTAGAGTCGCTTTATTCTCAATCCTATAGAGATCTTGCTGTAGGGAGCGTTTTTGAATCACAGTTGAGTCCGCCATTTGAACTGTTCTCACGAGATACAATAGTAATTTATGTTGACGCTAACCTTGAGGATGCTGTAGTGGATTCTGGGCTGAAAAAGATAGAAGTTGTTGTTTCTTGGCGCGCGGCTTTTCAAATTAGAGAAAAAAGTATTACTGTCGCAAGGTTAGTTGCAGAAAAATGACAAAACAAAATTATTCAAAAGGGTTTACTATAATTGAGCTTACTGTAACGATTAGCATCTTTATTATTGTGATTGCTGCTGTTTTGGGTATTAGTTTTTTAGGGCAGAGGTTTTACCAACAGGGGGAAATAATGGCTGAAATCTTACAAAACGGCAGGATTATTTCAGAAAGAATGACAAGGGAGATACGCCAGGCAGATGAGCTGGTTACTCAACTGCCACAAGTACCTGATCAGCCAGACAGCCCACCGCCCAATGAGATTGAATTTCAGGACGGACACACACCTTCCCCGTATGCTTATTTAGGCAGTGAGTATTATTATATTCGCTATTATATTGCGACAAACACCAATGAGGTACGCAGAAACTATAGGGTTTATTGTTTTGATGCTTGCGGGATTTGTAGTGAATATTTCAGGTGGAATGATACAAAAATGGAAGGCGAAGTAGAAGTTGGCACCTCTGCCTGCGCATTAGAAGACAGGATTATCGGAGAATATGTACAGGACATGAATTTTTGGGGGGCGGGTTTAATCAATATATCACTTACCTTGCAAAAAGACAGCGAGCAAATAGACCTTAACACAAAGGTTTTAGGAAGAAACCTTTAGTTGACGATGTCGCATATAGATACAAAAATTCAGAAACAAAAAGGAGTTGTTTTAATTATTACACTGGCAAGCTTGGGTGTTATGCTATTTTTGGGTAGTTATTTTTTGTCTTTTGCCTTGACTGGTTCAAAAATATCTGCAACTCAGGGCATAGGCATCAGGGCTTATTACTTGGCTGAATCAGGCATAGACGAGGCACTTTTTAAGCTACAAAATGATGTTGTATGGAAAACCGCCTTTGAAACCGAGCCAAATCCAGGCGACCCTAATTGCTCTAGCTGGTCAATAACCCCCTATATTAGGGATCCTGCTTTGATTGCCAACGGCTCCTATACTATTACAGTAACTAACCTCGGCTGCGCGCAGGCAGAAATAGAATCCAAAGCAAATATTCAACTGCCTTCCGGTTCTGTAGCTCAAAGGGTAATCAAGATGAAAGTTTTTAAAGCCATGGGCAGTCCCCTGTCTGATTTTAGCGTTTTCCTTGGTGGGCCTGCTGAAAATTTTGTAGTAAGTTTTGTGAATCCTTTAAATATTCACGATGGTTCGCTTTTTTCAAATAAAGCCATAAGGGTAAAAAACCTTAGTGTTGTTAATGTGGATAATAAGGCCTTGGCAGGGCAGAACATAACTGTTGATTGGAGTTCAGAGTTAAATGCAACAAGTTGCGCAAGTAATATATGCAACGTCACATGTGATGCAATATCTGACTGTCCTCCGGCAACGGTTGGTATGCCACCAATAGATTTTGACTCTGGAGGTTCTGAGTCGTATATTTATATAGCACAAAATGATGATTGTAGTTCAGTAAGAACTGATGGTAAAACAAATTGTGTTTTTACTCCTGCCGAGTTTGAGCAAGTGATGTGGGATAATTATCCTGCGCTTTCTTTGCCAAGCACCGTAGTTGTTTATGTTACAGGTGATATTAATTTGAGGGCAGGACAAGATTTAACTGTAAATGGGACTTTGTTGGCTGATAGAGATATAAATTTGGGGAAAGATTTGTGTTGGACTAAGTCAGAGCCACCCTATGTGCGCTGTGGTACATCAAGAATTCATGTGGTAAGGCCAGGTGCGCCTGCAGACAATTTGCCTTCTGGCATATTAGCCAGCAGAAAATTTAACACAGGGATTTGGCTTGGTATTGACGGAGAGGGCCTGCATATTGAAGGTCTGGTGTATTCAGGTGACGAAATGAGGTTTTCGTCAATAGGGGCTTCTGTTGAAATTCATGGGGCAATTGCAGGTAGAAAAGTTTCTTTTTCAAGTATGTGGGCAGGAGTTGATATTTACCTTGAGCCGAATGTAGTTATGGATACTTTTAAGGATGCAGAATATTCTCCTTTAATAACCATAGAACATTGGGAAGAGGAATACTAAAATTAATTTTTAATGGTTCAACAAGTCCGCTACAAGTTTTTTAATTTTCAAACCAATTTCGCAATTGGTGATAAAAAATGTTAAAATAGTGTATGAGTATTTTTATTAACAAACAAGATAGTTTTGGCCTTGATATTTCTGACTTGTCTTTGAAGGTTGCTAATATAGAAAAAAGAGGAAAACAATTTGAATTTACTTCTTTTGGTTGTTTAGCTATTCCCAAAGGAGTTATAAAAGATGGACAAATACAAGATGAAGGCCGACTAGTAAAAGCAATTCATGAGCTTTTAGCTAATGTACATGGTAAGCAAATAAAGACTAAGAATGTTGTTTGTTGTTTGCCAGAAGAAAAATCATTCTTAGATATTTTACAGCTACCTGTATTAGACCCTGAAGAAACAGCTCAAGCAGTAATATTTGAAGCAGCAAATCATATCCCTATACCTCTGGAAGATGTGTATTTTGATTTTGAATTAATTCAACCATTGATAAAAAACCCAAAGCAACAAGATATTTTAATTGCAGCTACCCCAAAGAAAATTGTAGATGGATATTTTAATGCTTTAAAAAAAGCAGGGCTCCGAACGCAGGCCTTAGAAGTAGAACCATTAGCCATTGTTAGGGCTTTAGTAAAATTAAATGTTGCTACAAAGCCACTTTTAATTATTGATTTTGGTGCTTGTAGAACCAGCTTTATAATCTTCTCTGGTCATAATGTTACCTTTAGTTCAACTATTCCTGTTTCTTCAAATGAATTAACACGCGTAATAGCAGAGAAATTAAATATTAAGCCCAAGGAGGCGGAAGACCTTAAAAAGAGTGAAGGTCTTGAAGGGGATAAAAAGGTTTTCAATGCAATGACTCCTGTTTTAACTGACCTTACTCAACAAATAAAGAATCATTTAGATTATTACAAATCACATATACCGAGCTCCCAAGGACTTAATAATTTAGATAATAAAGTAGATAGAATATTGCTTTGTGGAGGTGGGGCTAATCTTAAGGGTTTAGCTAATTTTTTAACATCAACATTTAAAATAAAAGTAGTATTATCTAATCCATTAACTAATTTGAAAAAAACAAATTTGAAAACAACCCCTATATTAGATAAAGAAAAATCTCTTTGCTATGCAACTGCTTTGGGCTTAGCTTTAAGGGGCGCACAATTATGATAAATCTATTACCTCCACAAGAAAAACAAGGATTAAAATCCATTGAAGCGCAAAAAAAGATTATTGTTATTTTTACATATTTTTTGTTTTGTTTAATTGTTTTAATATCTTTTCTTTTTCTTCTTAATTTCTACGTTAACTTAAAAATAGATGAATCCAAGGGTATTATTTTCATGAAAACCGAAGAGTTAGAAAGATACAAGTTTAATGATTTCAAAGAAGCAACTATAAAAGTTAATCAGCATTTGAGTATGATTCAAATGTTTCAGGAGCAGGACCTTTCTATTGGACCTTTACTACAAGAAATCACTGATATTACATCCCAAGGCGTGTCTTTTAATAGTATTTCTTTGAGAAATAGTTCTCGTTTAATTGATAATGAAGAAACAGAACAAGTTGAAAAACAGATTTTTTCCGATTTCCATTTAATAGGAACAGCAGAAACAAGAGATATATTGTATGCTTTTAAGAAAATACTTGAAAATCAAACTAATTTTGAACAGGTGTATTTTGCTCCTAATTCATGGACTAAATCATCTGATGCTGTGTTTTCTGTTACTTTTGAAGTTATTCGTTAATAAATATGCTTTCACATAAAAGAAAAATATATACTATAACCGCTGTATCATTTGTTGTATTTGTTGCACTCATTATTGGAGCTGTTGTGCCTTTTTTGAATAAGATTAAACAAAGCTCTAGTGATTTTGCTAATCAAAAGGTTATTAGTGAATTAATACAAGCTCGTATTGATGAAGTAGAGAGTTTTCAAAGTGACCACTCTGTTTTGAAGCAAAATCTTAATAGAATTGAGAGTTCTTTTGTTGAAATTACCTCTCCAGTTGTTTTTTTAAGCTATCTTGAGCAAGCATCTGAAAAGGCAGGGGTTTTAATGAATACCTATCCTTATGCAGTCAAGGTTGAGTTAGATGACATCTGGTCAAGTATTGGTTTTAGAATAACAGCTGGGGGTGTCGTTAAAGATTGTTTGAGATTTTTAGAGATGATAGAGCAGAGTAAATGGTCTTTTGAGATTTTAGAGTTTGATTTAGAACAAATTCCAAAAGTAAATCCACGCTACAAGGAGTTTGAAACATTAGAACAAGGAGATGCCTATATGACAATCATAATAAAGGCATATTCTGGTGAGCCACCAATACTATGAAAATTGATGTAAATAAAATTAAAAAACAGTTGAAGATAGTTTTAAATGTTTTTTGGCAAAAACTGATTTTAGTTTTATTGGTATTTCTATTAATTGATATAGTATTTGGTTTTGTATTGTTCTATTCCTATTATCTAAAGGCACAGAGTGATGATCCTGAAGTATCTTTGACATTGACAGTGAATAAAACATTAATGGATAATGTCTTTTCCAAATGGGATGAAAAAGAAATCAAACTTCAGCAAGTTTTTATAAAAGAATTTCCTAATTTTTTTGAAAGAGCTATTATAGAAGAACAGATAGAACCACAAGAAGAAGACGAGCCAGAAGAAGTGGAAGAAGTAGAAGAAGTGGAATAATAATAGCGTTATAGTTAGACAAAAAACAAGCTGGTAACTACCCACGCATTTGAAGTGAAAAATACTCTTAGAACTGTCATTTTAAACCAGTAGGTCATTCATCCTTAGTAAATAATGAAGAATAGGCGAAGAATTTATGAAAAAAGAAAAGACAACAAATGGGCACGATCGTGC
>JABMPZ010000068.1 GCA_013203565.1 Parcubacteria group bacterium
AAAATAAAAGGCAACAAATGGGCACGATCGTGCCCATTTGTTGCCTTTTCTTCGGAGGCTAATAACCACGCGGGTTAACATACGGCTACTTCAAATGTTATTACTGTATCACTACTACTTCAAATGCGTGAGTAGTTACGAGAAGAAAACTTGACATTACGGTATATTTATGCTATCATGATAGCATCTATTAGTTAGGTACATTTTACCCCCAAGTGCAACACTTCGTTAACTGAACTTTAGGAACTGTGAGCTGTATTGGCTTGTCAAAGAAGACCTCTTTGGGTGTCTTAAAGCCAAGACACTTGCGAGGAGTATTGTTCATTACATCAACAATAGCAGATAATTGTTCGTCTGTATATTCTGATAGTTTGGATTTTTTAGGAATAAATTTCCTCAACCTTTGAAAAGAGTTTTCTATGCCTCCTTTTTCCCAAGATGAATAAGCATGGCAGAAGAATGTTGGGATTTCTAATTGTTCATGTCGAGCATTTTCAAACCCATTATCTAGTGTTGCAGACAAGGCATTCAGCGATTTCAACATCTTATCATAAGCTGTCATCGCTTTCCTTAATTGAGGCACTCTCTTAATATCAAAATATCTTGCTTGTCTGTCTACTACCCCAGCCAACCTTTCTTTCTCTGTTTTTGTAGTACCGAGAACATCAATCTCAAAATCTCCTATTCTTGTCCGATTGTTTATCTCATCGGGTCTATGCTCAATAAATACCCTGTTTTTGATGATTCCCCTTTTACTGTTTGTTTTCTTTTTCCTACGATATGGTTTCTTGTAAGGGAGATATTGAATAAAATCTTGTCCATGTACTGTGTCTAACCAATTGTAAATTGATTTAGAGCTAATAATTGAAACATCATTGTTTTCAAACTTCAATCTTCCACTAATCTGCTCTGGTGTCCATCTTGAGCCTGAACCCATCTTTTGTTTAATGTAATCTTCAAGCCAAGGGTTAGTAGTAATTTTCATACTCTGTCTCTTAGCTCGGTACCGTCTGACATACGCCTTGTGACTGGCTTTGTCAGGAGTATACACACCATTTACTTTGTTACGACTTACTTCTCTACTTACTGAAGAGTGGCTCTTCCCAAGAACTTTAGAAATACTTCTTAGGGAATAGCCTTTGTTCAGTAGAACGGAGAGTTCGTTTCTACTGTGTTTAGTGAAATGTTCGTACTTCATAATTGTTTTTATTTAATTATGAAGTGGTGCACTTCATTTTACAAATTGCGTTAAGAAGAGAACATTGAAAAATGTTTTTTTGTAGTTGAATTACATTCAAACAAAAATTCTAAAAAGGAGAGGAAAATGAAAGCGAAGACAGAAAAAGAAAAGGGAAAAGGAATAACACGGTTGCAATATATAGGGATAGTTTGTGGTTTAGTTGGCGTTTTTGTCATTCTATTTCTCATAATGATAATGGCTAAGGTTCCATCTAATAAAGTAAGGGTATTTCTTGTATTGGCATGGTTAGTGGAAGGGCTTCTAAGCGCCTGGATACTTTTTTCTTTCAGATTTGTTGCTTATGCAGAAAGAGCATTTGCAATAATTCTCGGAGGAGATCCAATTTATATTGAGGGCGCTAAGATTGTTTTTGTGCCAAGATTTCCTTATACACAGTTCGTGAAATATCCGAAAAAGACCTTTGATTTTCATGATCTGCCTGGTAATGGTTTTACTAGAGCAGGTACGTTTAGGGATACTTACTACGAACCAGAGCCAGTGAAGGTTAAAGGATTCGGCTATATCCGTATTCCTGCTGGACTAGATGGTCTTACAAAATTTCATTGGGCTGAAATTCCGAAAGATGATGATGGTCTGGAAAATTGGTTGCAAGAGTTTGCAGATCGTCTATTTTGGGATTTAATGCCCAAATTTATTTGCCGAGAGTTTTTCGAGGCCTATTCTGAAGAGGATAAAGATAAAGACCTAATGAAAAAGGTGCAGGTCGAAATAGATAAAATGATAGAGGAGGCCTGCGAAGAGGGAAATGTTTTAGGTATCGTAGGATTTACTGCTAATGACATCGGCATTGGAATTAGGGACTTGGAATGGCGAGAAGAGTTAGTAGAAAAAATGAGTAGGGTCAATGTCGAGGAGTATGAAACCAAAGCAGCCAAAAAAGAGTCCCAGCAGAGGGTGCATGAATCAATGGGTGTATATATAGATAACATGACACTCGCTGAAGGAGGAGACATCGAAGAACCGGACGGTAAGTATAAGATAAAAGACCCCAAAGAAGCCAAAGAGCTATCTAAGGAGTTTACTGAACAACAGATGGCTTTAAAGGCAAATAGTATGCAACGTATTGATATAAATAGTGGCGATAACAATCTCATGGGTTTAATCGCAGGTGTTGTTGCAGCCGCCAAACAGATAGGAGATTCATCTGATGTAGGTGAGAAGGGAGACCAAGAAAAAAAGAAGAAAAAGAAAAAGCCCAAAAAAGCTTTGAGCGATATGTCCGAGGAAGAATATTTTGCCTCGCTTGCAGATGAAGACGAGGAAGAAGAGGAAAACGAATAGAATATTGTATAGGGAGCTCTCATATGAGCTCCCGTTTTTTTATTCCACTAATTCTCTGTAGTTGTCCTCTTTAATAGGAGAAGATAGTTCTTCTTTTTTAGTTTTTTTAGGCTGATTTTCTATTATGAGGGGTGCTTTAGGCTTTTGAGTCTTTTTAGGTTGTGGTGGAAGTCTTTTTTCTGCTAAAGCTAATACTTGTGAATTAATATCTTTAGCCAAATCCATTGCTTTTTTTTGAGTTATTTTCAGTGACATTTTTAAAGTGCCGGGTAGATTCTTTTTATTAATCTCACCTTCAGCAGTTTTTTTTACAATGCTGGCAATAATCCCACCAGCTGTTTTTTCGCCTTTACCAATTTTTTTTAAGAAATCTTCATCACTTTCTTCTAAGCCATGTTTTTTTACAATGCTGGATATAATGGAAGATGTATTTTCAGGAAAAATTATTTTTTGTTTGTTACTCATAATTTGTTTTTAGTTAACTGAAATTAGGATCATTCATAAATCTTCTATGGGCTATTCTCAATTTTCTCACTTCATCACGGTCATTTCTTGCGATCGCTTCTTGAATCATATTAAACATATCAGTTCGAGTAGCTACTCCTGTCCCTCTTCTGTTTCTGGCATCCTTTAAGGCGTCTATTTGTGCCTGACTTCCAGATCGAGCTAAGTTATTTCTTTTGGCATCGTCCATACCGCTTACTACAGCTGCGTTTTGTAGAACTGCTTTTTCTTTTACATTTTGAGTGAAATCTCTGGCACCCATATTTCTCACTTCATTCGTAACCATCTTTTTTCTTTGTTCTGTCTCTATATTCTGTCGCATTTGTGGTGTTATAACTAAAGCAGGGTTAGCAGTTTGTACCCTAGTAATTTCATCCTCAAGTTGTTTTTTGAATTTATCCGTTTTCAGTATTGGAGTTAAATCAGGTCTGGATTTACTAAGATTCTGTAAATCAACTCCAAGTGCCTTGGCTTCTTTGAGGAATTTTAGTTCTTTTTGATGATCTATGTTACCAGCTGCATCTCTGAAAGCAAAATCTCCTCTTTTTGCTAAGATTGCAGACATTGCTGCTCGTTCTTTTTTCTCTCTATCTGTCAAAGGTCTCTTCTCCATAGCTTTTTTGATATCTTCAGAGCCCATTCTTTCTAGCCGTTTTTGGGTTTTCTCGTCAGTTGCCCAACGTTTTGCTTTTCTTGCTTCGTGGAATCCAGGCCTGACAAAATGTCTAGTCCAGCGTGATGTTTCTAATCCTTTTTCTATTTTTGCCCTGCCCTTTTCTCTACCTTCTTTAGTAAAGCCACCTTTCAATGTTCCTCCTAGTTTCCCTTTTACACCTTTTCCTTCAGACGCCCCTACGACTGCACCACTTACCCCAGCTCCAATCCCCTCCCCAAGGTCCTTTGTTTTTTTCACTATTTTTATACTCCCCTTTTTTCCAGCGAATTTAGCTCCTTTAATTATTGCTCCGCTACCAGCTACATTTATTTTCATAGCCATTATTAATCCAACAATCATAAAGAATAAAGCTATTAAATATGGCGCAATCTCACTAATAAATGAGCCCATAAACCCATTGGCTGGCACTCTCATAAAGTCTGGGTTTGCGCTTTTTATTACAACTTGTTGTGATAAATAAAGGAAGAATCCTGAAGGTATAACAATCATAGCCCATTGTAGGAATATGCCCCACCATTGATCGAAATATTTTTTAGTTTGGTCGAATATCCAAGCAAAGAAAGCTAAAGGCGAAAGGATAACTAATATCCAAATTATTGGGGCCCTTGCAATGAATATAAAAGCATAGAGTAAAGTAATGAAGCCAGCTATAAAACCATAAGCTATTAAAAATAGTGCTTTCAGGATTTTTACACCATCAAACATTAGATTTTCCCATTGATTGAATATAACGGCCTCTTGACGGCTAAATACATCTAATAGAACTTGAAAGTCAATTCCTTGCAAGAAAAAGCTTGATATAATATTGGCTATATCAACAACAACAGCGCATATCGCTGGGGTGAAGTTTATTAAGAGAGCAATTAATAAAAGTTTTGGAAATGTTTTTTTAACATTAAAGTTGCTTATACTCAAAGCAGTTGCTAAGCCAATATATGCCAACCCTAAGATAAACATCATATTGGTTATGTCTCGCAGTAGTGTCCACCCAATTTGGATAATAGGATTGGCAGGTGCAGCGGTGCCAGGCATTGTATAAGAAATTTGCCAAATATTAGAAATAGCAACTCCGAGAAACCAGTTGCCAAGTCGTAAGAATACTTTAGCTACGAATATTATTATTCTAAGAACTAAAGCAATTGCGCCTGAAACCCATGTTTTGGGATTCCATAGTTGTGCTGAAGCATATCTAAATGGGAAAACTGTTAAAACAATAATAAACAAAATACATAGCAAAATGATGCGTTTTTTTGTAAACGTTTTCTTAAAAGATATTCTTTTAAAAATATCAAGCATATTTAATTATTATATAACAAAAAGGGGAGATGGGGAAATGTGTGTTTATGGTTTGTGTGGATAAGTATTTGTTATGTTTACCCAATTTTCTATTGTTAGCGTTTCTGCTCTTTGTGTAGGGGCTATTTTGTTTTCCTTTAGCCATTGCTCTGTTTGCTCTTTCTTTATATCTAAGCCCTTTGAGAGGTTGTTTAATAGCTGTTTTCTTGGGTTTGCAAATCCTGCTTTTACTATCTTTGAAAACATGGCAACAAATGGGCACGATCGTG
>JABMPZ010000007.1 GCA_013203565.1 Parcubacteria group bacterium
ATCTGTCCAAGTTCCGTTAGCGTAACCTCCTACAACAACCCCTCCGTTATAGAACATATTAGCTCCATCTCTGAATAATAAACGGTACTTACTGTCTGTTCCCCCTGTATTATCATCCCAGTCCTTGCCTTGTAGGGCTCTTGCATTTTGGACTTCAAGATCATTCATATTAAGGTTTACACTAGCCACATGTGTACCTAAGTTATCGCCTCCAACTCCTGCGTCATCTGTCTCGCATGTAACTGTGCCGTTTTCATTAATAATCCTAATAGAGGAGCCAGCTGCACAAGTACCTGTTACTCTTTTCTGCTGATATCCATCCATTACAGTTGCAAAATTTGCAGGTGTATAATATCGAAGATAAGAATCATGAGAACCATAAATCCTTACTGGAGCATTAGTTCCAGCACTTCCACTCGTTGTATTTATCCATCCAAGTTGTAAGTATCCATTTCCATCACGAACAGGCACTGTATTGGCCGCATTTCTTGTTGTACTAAGGCTATAGCCACTTAACTTACCAGCGTTTGTGGCATAAGGGGCTGTAATAGACGCACTACCTGTTAGAGTAATGGTATCGCCGGATGTCCCAAGGGTTTGTATTCCTCCAGATGAAAGTTCAATAATTGTTTTACAATTATTCCCACTTTGGTCGCAATACCCTGTAGCTCCTACTTGACCTTCTACATCAAGTTTTAGAGAACCGTCTGGACTCGTGTCTCCAATACCGATATTACGACTATTTGTCATAAACATTACATTTTGAGAAGAGTTGTTTCTAATATTCCAACCACCAGAGCCGAAGTTAGTATACATTATATTATCACTCCACCTTGGCCACATCCATGTCTCAATAGTTCCTTCTGAATTTTTTGCCTGTAAGGTTCTAGTATTGTCTAATAATATATTACCACCTGCAATATGGAGTTTGCCTTGGGGACTACTTATGCCAACGCCTAAATTCCCCATCTTTCCTTGAGCCGTTGAGCCGACATTTATTGGCGTAGAAACATTAGCATTAGGAGGAGCTTGAGTTGGCTCTACCCATGCACGGGCAATATATACACCTGTGAGAGATAAAATAGCAACACTGAAAAAGAAACCAACGACCCTTAACTTTAGTTTGAACATATATATTATGAGGGGCTCCCCCTTTTATTTTATTACAAAAACCTTTAGTTGAAAAAACCAATTGAAACGAATTAAAATTATTAAAATTTACTTAATGAGAACAATTACTCATCCTTTCTTTATTACCTCATCAATAACACCATATTTCTTGGCATCTTCTGCTGATAAATAGAAATCCCTATCAGTGTCTTTTTCCACTGTTTTTAGGGGTTTTTTAGTATGTTTAGCTAAAATCTGATTTAACTTATGCTTCATTTTAAGAATTTGACGAGCGCCAATTTCAATTTCAGATGCCTGACCTGTAATACCTCCTGCAACTTGATGGAGTAAAACTTCAGAATTAGGCAAGGCAAATCTCTTGTTTTCAGCTCCTGCAGCTAATAAGACAGCGGCCATACTAGCTGCCATACCAATGCAAATAGTTGTAATATCACAGGAAATATACTGCATTGTGTCATAAATAGCTAAGCCAGCTGTAACTGAACCACCTGGTGAGTTAATATATAGTTTAATGTCTTTTTCTGAATCTTTACTGGCTAGTAATAGTATTTCAGCAATGATTAAATTAGACAGGGCATCATCAATTGGCCCTGCTAAGAAAATGATTCTTTCTTCTAAAAGACGAGAAAAAATATCATAAGCTCTCTCTCCTTTTCTTGATTTTTCAATAACTGTTGGTATTATTGGACACATATTTTTAAATTTATTTATCACAAAAACTCTCCAGCTTTTGGAAAACCTTTTGATTAAATATCATTTCTTTATAATAACCTTTTAAGCGATCGTTATCAATGTTGGTTTTATCTTGCTGTGGAGAACTTTCCATAAAGCCCTCTATCGCTTGCTCAATCTCCTGTGGGGTAACCTCTATTTTCTCCTGCTTTCCAATTTGATTTATAACAAGAAAACTTTTTACTTTTATCTTTGCCTGTTCTAATATATCCTTTTCAATTTCGTCTTCCTTCTTATTTACCTGTTTTAAGTATTCTTCAAACTCTATCTTCAACTCATTCTCAACTTTTGCCTTTAATTCCTGTAAACCATTCTTTTGTTCTGTTTCTACTAAGACCTCTGGTAATTCAACATTAACTTTTTCTACTATCTTGGCTAAAACACTACCTCTCCATTTACCTGTTTCTTCGTTTTGTTTCTCTGCTGTAATTCCTTTTTTAACATTGTCTTTTAACTCTTGTACTGTCTTAAACTCCCCTATGCTTTGAGCAAACTCATCATTAAGTTCTGGTAATGTCATTTTCTGAACCTTTTCCATTTTTACCTTGAAATCAACTTCTTTATCAGCCAAGTCCTTTCTGAAATAACCACTTGGGAATGTGGTCTTGAACTCTTTTTCTTCATCTGGTTTCATATTTTCCAACTTCTCCTCAAAACCCTTTAACAACTTACCTTCACCTAATAAAAACCCATCACTCACTTTTCTATTGTTATCAACTTGTGGACTCTGATATTCAATCTGCACAAAGTCTCCTTTTTTAGCAGGAGAATCTAAATCATCTAATTTTGCACGGGATTTCTGAACCCATTTTATTGCTTCTTCAACTTCCTTATCATCAAGAGACACTTGAATTTTCGGAGTTTCTTTTGCAATCTCTGCATAATCAGGCAACTCTATTTCTGGTAAAACCTGAAAAGTAACCTTAAAAGAAAAGGGATTATTCTTGGCTAATTTCAAAACATCTGCCTTTGGTGGGCCTATTGGTTCAAGTCCTTTCTCCTTAATTATCTCAAGATATTTTTCTCTTATTGCTTGATCCACTGCCTCGCCCATAATGTTCTGCTCACCAATTTGCTTTTCTAATAAATCCTTTGGTGCCTTACCCTCTCTGAACCCTTTCACAACAACGCCTTTACTCAATGAAGAAAACGCCCTATCTATATAGGGCTTAAACTCATCCCAGGTCATTTCACAAGTGATTTCAATCTCTGACTTACTTATTTCTTTAGTTTTTATTTCCATAACTTTTAATGGGGACAGGGTAGGGACAGGGATATCCCTGTCCC
>JABMPZ010000008.1 GCA_013203565.1 Parcubacteria group bacterium
AAAATATCTGGATGATCAAGAAGTAAAGAAGGGTCTCAGTCTCAAGCTGTCAATTTATCAGTTATTGAAACTTTACGTAAACAAAAACATAACCTTTTTGAGGCTATGGAGGAGTTGGTTTTAGGATATATTGCTTCAAGTGGGTGAGCAGTTACTTTTCCACAGGAACGCTAAATATCGTATCATTACTTTAATTGTGGGTTTTTTATTTTTTTTGGTATAATAGAATAAAGGAAATTGATATTGGAAAGGTCGGAGAGTTTTAATCATTTTAATATTATGGGAGAAGAAAATAAGTGTTGTTCTGGTCATAAGCGTATGGCTCCGTGTAAGTTATTCTTAGGTGTGGCTCTATTCCTATTAACATATTATTTGAGTCCAGAATCTGGTAGAACTATGTGGCTTGTTCTTACAGCTATATTAGCTGTTTTAGGGCTTGCTCATATAGTAAAAGGAAAAGCAAAATCTAAATAAAGATATTGTTTTAATAATAAACAGCTACTATTGTGTGGCTGTTTGTTTTATTGCCAAATAGGTATGAGTATGATAAAGTAGAAGGAGTTATTTCATTGGTGTTATTTATCTAAGGAGGTGCTTCATGAAATTAGTAGAGATTCCAGATCGGTTTAAGGATTTGTTAGTTGATCGGTTCAACCCTGGTAATGCGGTAGAAGTGGAAGCAGCAAACAAAGAGTGTTTCTTCCGCATTGAGATTACATGTGCTCTGTGCAAGGAGTATAAGTATGAAGATGGTCATCGTGAATGTGAGAGATGTCCATTTTGTGTCTTATACAAAAGACATGGATGCATAAAATGGTTTGATAAAGTGGCATTGGAATTGGATGTAGAAGAAGATACTATAGAGATTTTCTTAAACTACATCTTGTGGTCTGCAGATGATGATGAAGAGGTTCGTCGACAACTTGAAAAACTCCGAGTAGCAGTTCTAGATGAAGAGCGGTTCATCAAGTGGGTATAGAATACTATTAAGGTTGTTGAGGTCTTTAGATCAACCTATAAATGTATTCTGGCGAGAGATCATCAATAGAGAGTTATATCTAGAGAGAGTTATGTCTAGCTCTCTAAATCCCATCTGTTTAATTAAGCAGATGGGATTTTATATTAGGTTGTGGATAAAGGGCTTGACAAGAATGTTAGAATAACCTAACATTAAGTTAGGTCGATATAACAAAAGGTTACCTCAGCAGAGGTTCTTGTGCCCCGTAGGGGTATAAATTAGTAACAAATTATAAAATTAAAAATATATGAAAAAAGATAAATTTCGTTTAATTGCAATAGCAGTTCTTACTGCTACAGTATTAGCATCAATTATATTGTATGCTTTTAAGTCAAAAGAATGGAATACTGGGAATTTACTTTCTATAGGGATACCACTACTTATTATAGTATTTATGGCATTCCTTATTCTAAAGAGATATAAGGATGTAAAACAGGGAATGCCTATGGAAGATGAAATGTCTAAAACAATTAAGACCAAAGCAGCAGCTATGTCTTTTTATGTCACCTTATATTGGTTGCTCGCTATTTCTTGGTTTGAAGATTTCTTTGCTAGGATAGCTGGACTTGAACAATTAACTGTGAGTCAAACAGTCGGGGGTGGTATTGTTGGTATGGCAGTTCTATTTTTTGCTTTCTGGATTTATTACAGCAGGAAAGGAAAATTAGTTTAATTATATGAAAAATCATATTAAAGAATTAAGAGCCAGATATAATCTGACCCAAGAGGATTTAGCCCGCAAGGTTGGAGTGAGGAGGGAAACAATTGTGTTTTTAGAGAAAGGAAAATATAATCCATCACTCCTATTAGCACACAAAGTTGCTAAAGTATTAAAATCAACAGTTGACGAGTTATTTGTTTTTGACAAATAATAATTTGTAACAAAAAGCATAAATTTTGTCTAACTTAGACAGTATTTATGCTTTTTTGTTGAAAAATAGGGGGAAATAGGGTAATATTAGGCTATGAAACAAAGAAATTCAAGTAATAGTGAGGTTTTGCAAGAGGTAAGGCAGAGAATCCAAAGGCAAGCCAAGCTTGCATCAAGTATAGAAGAAGCTCTTGGGCTCCTTGAATCGTTTGAATCAATCCAAGCTTACTGCATAGCAGAGGGAGGCCCGCCAGAGGTATGTGCGACATTACCTGACAAGGATTTAAAATCATTTAAAGAGATTGAAAAGTTCTGCGTTGAAATGGGAGCCCCGCCAGAGCTATGCCCCACGCTTGAGGTTGAATGTAAAAAAATGGGAATAACAAAAGCAGAGCAATGTTTTCGCTCTCTTTTTGTCTCTGCAACGACGGCTTTCACCTCTACCGCCCCAACTGCTACCCAGCAACCTACACATCAGCGTTTTGAATCATTTGACGCAGTCAGAGCTGACTGTTTAGGCAACGGAGGGGAACCAGAGCTATGTGCAGGAATTGAAGTTGAATGTAAAGAAAATGGAGCAATGACACCAGACGAATGTTATACATATTGGTTTACAGTAAGAGGCTCCTCGCAAGCCCCTTCGCCAGGAGAAATAGATAATATAAGCAGAGGGGAGAATAGTGAAACAATACAATACAAAACAAACGAAGGCGTTATAGAGAGGCGCAGGGCAGAGTTAGAAGAATAAAGAAAAGATAAGAGAATCCATACCCGTTAATGCTGATTTAAGGATTTTTTGTTTTTCGTGGACTATATTTTGTAACTTAATGTCAATTTTTCCGTCATAATAGTAAACAGCAAGAAGTTTGAAATTTTTATCGCATTTCTTTGCTTTTTATTTTTCATCCTTATTGCTATAATAAGAATAAGTAAGTTTCAAATTTTATATTATGTCTAATCTCAATTTTGAAAAGTCTAATGACAAAGCTTTGTTTGCTTATTATATTTTAAGAAGGTTAGGGACTGGGCGAGTTGATTTATTTAAAGACAGGTTAAGGTCTCAAAAAGTTCAGTATTTAGCGCAACTTTTTGAAGTATCTCCTCATTATCCTTATAATCTATATATTTATGGACCGTATTCTCCTGTATTAGCAAATGATTTATTTCAAATCCAAAGAGAGGGTTCAAAAGTAAAGTTAGATAAATTAATCCCTCTTGAATTAGAATATCGTTTTAATAAATTAAAGAAATTTATAGAAGGGAAAACTAATAAACAGTTAGAGATTATTGCGACGGTTCATTGGTTATTATCAGTAGTAAATTTTTCAAAAGATGAAGCTCGGAAAAGGGTTATTGAATGGAAGGGTGCAACATCTGATGAAGTTAACGATGCCTTTATTGAACTTAAAAATTTATGATGAATAAATTTCAAGAAGTCAAAATTGAAGAAGTGGATGTTTTAATCCCTGATAAAGATACCATAGAGAAGATAAAGAAAGAAAAACCACCAATTTTTAGAATGGTAGATGATTTTGTACAGAAAGATATGACGACTGATCCTTTAGTTGATCTGGAAATTACCTTAAGAAAGGGTGAGCGTATTGGTTTCTTTAAGAAATAATTATTATATGGGACATGGAAAAGTTAAAAGTCGTATCAGGAAAGGTAAGAGCGTGAAGCCTAGGATATATTATGATGCTTCTGCTTTAATAAGTCAGAAAAGAGACATATTTGATGAGATTGCAGGTGAAAGTATAAAAAAAGATATTTTGATTAGTTATTTAGCATTAGGTGAAGCTTATGGTAGTTGTTGTGGTGACGGCGAGGAGGATGAAGAGTATTTTAGACAATTATTTAGTAAAATAAGAAAGTTTGTAAAGATTGTCAAAAATGATGTTTCTACACGCTTATTTGATAGTGTTAGAAGTGAATGTGGAAGAATAGAAATTTGTGATGCATTACATCTTGCAACCGCTATTTATTATAAATGTGAACAATTAAGAACTAAGGATAGAGATCTAAGTGGAATAGACAAGAATAAAATAAAGAAGTTAGCTAAAAAATACAAAATTCCCAATTTTGCAATTTGTGAAACAAAAGAATGAAAAAAATTAGAGAGTAGGTCTGCCATTGAGCATTCTAATTTTTACACTGCCCATTTGTGGGCTTTTTTGGTATAAAAAATTATGTTACAATATTTGTATGAACGACTATATAAACGGATATACAAACAACTATATGAACAACCAAAGACCAGAAACAACTCTTTTTCTTCTTTCTTCTGTTGATGGTAAGATATCTACTGGGGATACAGATGCGATGGATACTGACACTGATTACCTAAGAATCAAAGGAGTAAAAGAAGGGCTACATCAGTATTATGATATATAAAAGACAACAGATCTATTCTTCCTAATCTCTGGAAGAGTTTTTGCTAAATTAGGGTTTAATAGGAAAACAGACAACCCAAAGAAGCTACCAGCTACTGCTGTTGTTATTGATAACAGCCATTTAGATAAGAATGGTATCCTATACATAACCAAGAAATTCAAAGCCCTATATCTAGTTACTAATAATTCAAAACACCCTGTTTTTGAATTAAAAGAAAAACATAATATACAGATTATTTCCTATAAAAAAGAGATTGATTTTGCTGATATGATGAAGAAACTCAAACAAGAATATGGAGTGGATAGATTAACTGTGCAAACAGGAGGAACACTCAATACTATCTTTGTTAGAGAGGGTTTAATAGATCATATCTCTTTAGTTATAGCTCCAGTGCTTGTAGGCGGAAAGAACACATCAACTATAATGGATAATGAAGCAATTCATAAGCAATCAGAGTTGTTTAACTTAAAAGCATTAAAGCTAAAAGAATGCAAACAGTTAGAGAACTCATACATACACTTATTCTATGATGTCATAAATAAAACTATTATTGATTGATGATATATGTAGAGTAGGGGAGTAGGAAAAGATTTTGTAACTACTCACGCATTTGAAGTAGTAGTGATACAGTAATAACATTTGAAGTAGCCGTATATTAACCCGCGTGGTTATTAGCCTCCGAAGAAAAGGCAACAAATG
>JABMPZ010000069.1 GCA_013203565.1 Parcubacteria group bacterium
AACTTTATCTTTGCCTGTATAAAATGGATGACACTTACCGCAAACTTCTGTTTCTATAATTTCTTTAGTTGAGCCAACTTCAAAACTGGCCCCGCAAGCGCAGTGAACCTTACAATTCGGATAATATGTTGGATGGATGTCTTTCTTCATAATAACCTAGATATTTACCACAAATAATTTGCTTTCAAGATATATTGGATTCTCGGCACGCTCGTGCCCAGCTCCAGCAGGAGCTAGGGTAAATGTCTTTTTTCATAATAACTATAAAAAACTGATACCAATATTGTATCAATATGTTTGATATATTAATATAACAAAAAACAGTTGAAAAATCAAGTAAAAAATGCTATATTCATATAATAAGAACCTGTGAGTGATTACACTCACAGAACCTTGAAATCGGCAAGGTATAAATGTATATTCCGATTATAACCTAAATATTTTATGCAGTCAATAACAATAGAGATACGGGCAGGCGCAGGTGGCGATGAAGCTGCTATCTTTGCTTTAGATCTATACAAAATGTACAGCAAGTATGCACTTAACCAAGGATGGGAAATAAAGAAAATTGATTCAAATCCAATTGGTATTGGTGGCATCAAACAAACTACTTTCCAAATTAAAGGAGAGGGTGTTTTTGATAAATTAAAAAACGAAGGTGGCGTGCATCGTGTTCAACGAGTGCCTAAGACCGAAAAAAACAACCGCATCCATACCTCAACCGCTTCAGTGGCTATTTTACAAAAAGGTGAAGAGGCCTCTGTAGATATTAACCCAAATGATTTAAGATACGACTATTTCTGTTCTTCAGGCAAGGGTGGGCAAAATGTTAACAAAAGACAAACTGCTATCCGTATTACCCATGTTCCTTCAGGTGAAGTAGCTACTTCACAAACCCAACGAAACTTAGAACAAAACAAACAAACTGCCATAGCTGTGCTTAAAGCTCGTTTATTGGCAAAAGCACAAGGCAAAAAATCAGATGCAGTTAAAGAAGACAGACAATCTCAAATTGGTACTGCAGATAGAAGCGAAAAAATCCGAACTTACAACTTCCCTCAAGATAGAATCACTGACCATAGAATAAATAAATCATTCCATAATATAGAGAAAATAATGGACGGGAAAATAGACAAAATGATAAAAACCCTCCAACAAAACTTAAACAACTAAATATATATAACAAAAAATGTCGCTAAATAAGAACCTCGCCTGCTGGCGAGAACCTTGTAATCGCCAAAGTATAAATATATATTATTCGATTATAAGACGATCGTCATATTTAGCGACATTTTTTATTCGGACAAACGGTCACGATCGTGACCGTTTGTCCGAAATTAAAATATTAAAAAATCAATGATTGGCAACTTGCTGACATTGCTCCTTTATCCATATATTGCTGTATGCAGTCAGATGCTCTCATTACTGGAACTCCGTAGTTACTTTTACACCAACTTGAAGTACATCCAAAATATTTCAAAGCAGAATAAATTTCTGTTTCATAAGTTTGTTTACCTGCTCCCTTTCTTTTTAAGAAAAACCCATTTGCTAAAAATGCATCTCTTACATTCCAAGGATTAGCTGGAATATCTCCAGTTGCTTTTTCTATCTCCTCCTTATACTCCATCCATGTTGAAGGTATAAACTGTGCTGGACCCATTGCCCCTCCATAGCCAAAGTATTCCCCATTTCTTACCATACAACAAGACACAGGTGTATTAAAGGCATCTGTCTTAAGTTTTAATGCGCTATTCAAGCTTTTAATAATAGACAAGAATGGCTCAACATCACGACTTGCCTTCATTGTTCTTGGGGCTTTGTTGCCTGTTTTAATATAAATACCATCGCCATTTTTGGTATTCTTTAGATAGCATCCTCCCAACACTTTTCCTATCCTTGTTTCTTGCCACATAATTGCTAAAGAAAATGCAGCTCTAACTCCTGTACTTTTTGAAATATCTTTTGCTATTTGAACAGCATCTTCAAACTTAATACCACCTTCCGGCACTTCAATCATTTCAAATAACAAACTGCCAATCTTGCTTGCTAACTCCTCGGTTTCAGCTTTTTCTTTTAGATATTTTTGATATTCTTGTTCAGTAAGATTCAAAAGATTTTGCTGTTCTTGTTTCTTTTTTGAACTTTCCTGTTTTTGAAGGTCTTGGATAATAACAAAATTTTTCAAATCATCTTGTTCCGCATCCATTGAAACTTTCTGGTCTTCTAAATCCAATTTCAATCCACGAATATTTTTCAAAAATTCTTGAGCATTGCCATTCAAAGCATCAAGAGCTACCATATTATCAAAAAAGTCAGACATTGTTCTTTCTCCAAGTAATATCTCTACAATTGATTTGCGATCTTCTATGTATCTTAACTCAAGAAGGTTTTCTAATTTATCTCTTGTTCCTTTTATTTCATTATCTGTCTTACTTATTGATACCTTAGTATCGTCAATCTGCAATCCCAAATCCTTTATCATTATATTACCCTGCTGAATCTGATAATCAAAACTCTTTATCTTGTTCTGGAAAATAGAAACAGTATTAGCAAGAGTATTTTTCTCTGCTTCTGTTTTAGTAATATCGCCCTGTAACTCATCACTTTTTTTCTCATAATATCCTTTGCACTTTTCTAACAACGCCCTATATGCGTCTTCTGAAAGAGAGGACTCACTTTTTTCAATCCTTGTCCACTCACATTCAACAGCTAAATCATCTTCAGCCAGAATATATTGGTTGAAATAAAAAAAAGATAGCAAAAAAATAGCTATCAAAGATGAAAAGAATATTTTTGAAAAACTAAAAGACATTGGAAACTAATTTATTTAACGAAACTAATTCGCGACAAACGGGAGCGATCGCTCCCGTTTGTCGCGAAAGATTTACTCTTTGTTTTCTTTTTTATCCTGTTTTTTATCCTCTTTTTTATCCTCTTTTTTGTTTTCTTCCTGATCAGATTGTTCTTGACCTTCCTCACCTTCGGCTGTTTCTTCACCCTCGGCTGTCTCCTCTGTTACTACTGGCTCTTCTTCTTTTTCTTCTTTCTGAGGTACTACTAAGGCAACTATATCATCTGCATCTCTTAAGACCTCTATACCTTCTGAAAAAGATAAGTCCTTAACATGTATTCTATCTTCAAACTTATTAAGTTTATCTATATTAACTATAATCTCTCTTGGCAAATCATGAGCCAAACCCTTAACATGAATATTCTGCATCTCTCTTACTAAAATACCACCTAAATCTTTTACAGCTAATGACTCACCCTCAAATACTAATGGTATTTCTGATTCAACCTTCTTTGTAGTTGATGGTTTATAGAAATCAATATGTATAAAATCACCTGATACAGGATCACGAGCAATTTGATGAATTAAAACCTCATGTTTGTCTTTGCCTACTTCTAATGTAATTAAAGAACTCTCCCCTGCTTCAGTATGTGCTTCAATAAAGTCCTTTTCTGATATCTCAATGGATTCATTTTTTATACCCTCTCCATATAGGACAGCAGGCAAAATACCTTCCTTTCTTAAGGAATCATTTTGCTTACCAAATTTCTCTCGTTTTTTTGCTTTAAGTAACATAATAATTAAAAATTCACTGCTAATAGATTTTGAGCGATCGCTCAAAATCTATTACAACAAATAATTCATATAATAATTTGTGATCAGGTTTATTATTTAAGCTTTATAGCTTGGACTGGACAGGATTCCTCTGCCTCTTTGGCGCATTTTATATCCTTGTCTGATAATTCGCCTGTTTTACCCTTTTTTACTCGGGACTTGCCATCGTGCAACTCAAATATATCTTGACAAGTTGTTTCACAAACATCGCAACCAATACATTCTTCTTTGTTTATTGTAACTTTCATATTTTTGGGGGCTTTTTAGGGCGTTTGGGGAGGTTGGGGCAGTTAGGGAAAGGCTCGGGGTTATAAAATACTTTTTGTTATCTTATACTTCTCTACATTAACTCTTGCACCCTTTTTCAATAAACCATTTTTAGCACCTATTTCTTGGATGCAGGACTCAGAATTAGCAATACCCATCTGAATAGCATATTCTACATTATTTTTTTCTAAAAGTCCAGCAGTAAAGGCACTTCCAAAGGCATCTCCTGCTCCTGTCTTCTCTTGCACCTTAATTTCAGGCGATGCCAGAGCATTAAAAACTGATTTTCCATCACAAACTAAAACCCCTTTATTCCCTTTTGTGATAACAATAATACCTGGGCACATATATCTTAATTCTTTCAATATCTTAATCTCATCATTTTTTGAAATTCCAGTTAACAAAGAGGCCTCACTCATATTTAATATTAAAACATCAATTAAAGCTAATATCGTGCCTATTCCTTGTTTGCCCATTTTAAGATGTTGACGACTAGGATTAAAAGCCACAGATATTTTATTCTCTCTGGCAAATTTTACTATTTCATCTAATAATTCAGCTGTTTGATAATATAGAGGAGCTAAATAGAACCATTTGGTTTTTTTTATCTTTGCCCAAGGAACATCTTTTTTTTCTAAAAAATGACATGCACCTTTATAGATAAAAATAGTTCTTTCTTTTGTGCTACTTAGTATAACACTCAAAGCGGTTTTTGTCTGTGTATCCTTTTTTACAAAATCAGCAAAAACCTTATACTTTTTTAAATCATTCAAAACAACATCTGCCATTGTATCAGTCCCTATTTTACCAACATAGGCAGTTCTAAAACCTAAATTAGCAAAAGTACAAGCCGTGTTTGTTCCTCCCCCACCGCTAAAAACAGCAGTGTCATTAACTAAAAGTTTACTGCCCAATAAAAAACAGAGCCCCCTACCCTCTCCATAGAGCCCTTTTTGAGCAAGACGAAAATTACCCCTGTTGAGCTTCAAAAAAATATCGCTTGTTGCAGAGCCAAATGTAATAATATCAAACATATTTTGTCTATCTTTGTTCTGTTAGAGAAATTTTTAATTCAGAATCCATGGCATTGGCAAGTTTTTTCAAAAAAGAAAAACTGGGGTTATAACTACCAGATTCAAAACGAGAAATAGCAGATTGCTTTGTGCCAACTTTCTGAGCTAATTCTTTTTGTGTTAATCCCTTTTCAATTCTTTTTTTAATAATTCTTTTAACTAAAAGAAACTCAGGCTCTAACTCTTTGTATGCCTTTTTTATTTCTTCATCTTTAAATAATTCTGTTTTTAGTTGTTTATATGTCTGCATCTTCATATATACATCCAATATAACATATCCGTTATATTAGTCAAGAGCTTTCATTTTTTGAATTGCTATATTAATTTCTTTACGAGGGATTTTTTGAGATTTCTTTATAAAACCATGCAATAAAACAATCTCAGTACCACGAAAAATATAAAATATACGAACCTCTTGACTACCTCTAGTGCGAAGTTCAAAAAGATTCTTTGTTATTTTTCTGCTATGTGGTAATTTTAAGTTGTGACCAAATAGTTCAAGTAAATCAATAGCTCGTAATACTTTAGCAATTGTGCTTTTTTCTAATGACTTAATGAATTTTTCCAAAGAATTATCAAAAATTCTAATCTGCATACCTTTTTAATAACACACTTACTATCTGTAACTCATTTAGACAAACGCATCATTGTTTTTACTATTGTGTCTGGGTTGAGAGAAATACTTTCTATTTTTTCTTTTAATAAAAAGCTGGCAAAATCAGGAAAGGATGATGGCGCTTCCCCACAGATTCCACAATATTTTCTTTTTACTTGGCATAATCGTATAACTTCTTTTATCATCTCTTTGACTGCCGGATTTCTTTCATCAGCAATATGTTGAATCTTGGCATTGTCTCTGTCAATGCCTAACATTAATTGAGATAAATCATTACTCCCGATACTCATTCCATCAAAGATATCAAGAAATTCATCTGCTAAAATTACATTAGATGGAATTTCACACATAACGAAAATCTCTAAACCATCTTTGCCGGACTTAAGTCCATTTTTTTTCATAAGAGCCAGCACTCCCCTCCCCTCTTCAACTGTTCTGCAAAAAGGAACCATTACTTTAATATTCTTCAAACCAAAAACAGTTCTAGCTCTTTTTATTGCTTCTAATTCCATTAGAAAAGCTGGCTGGAATTCTTTGTCTAAATATCTACTTGCTCCTCTAAAGCCAAGCATTGGATTTTCCTCTTCTGCTTCAAATAACTCTCCACCAATTAAATTACGATACTCATTTGTTTTGAAATCAGAAAATCTTACAATGGCGGGCTTTGGATAAACAGCACTGGCTATTTGAGCCACACCTTCAGCTAACTCTTTTATGAAATACTCTTTTTTATCTTTATGTTCTATTGTTATCTTATCAATCTTTTGTTTCAGTTGCTTATCTTTCAGAGTATCATAATGGTAAAGAGCCAAAGGATGAACTCGTATCTTTTCTGCGATAATAAATTCCTGTCTTGCTAAGCCAACACCATCATTAGGTAATTGAGCTGACTTAAAAGCAACTTCAGGAGCACCGATATTCATCATCATCTTTGTCTTTGGCTTCTTAACCTTTTTCAAATTATATTTCTTAACAGAAAATGGAACCTTGCCTTGAAAAACACGGCCATTCAAACCTTGAGTACAATCAACTGTTATTTCTTGATTATTCTTCAAAATCTCCATAGCATTTTCAACTCCAACAATAGCTGGAATGCCAATTTCTCTTGCAACGATTGCTGCGTGAGCGGATTTTCCCCCTTCCTCTGTTATAATTCCAGAGGCCAATCGCATTGCTGGGAGCCAATCTGGATCTGTCATTTTTGTTACTAATACCTCTCCTCTCTTGAACTTTGCAATACCTGATACTTCAGGAATAATCCGCACCTTGCCTTGACCTATTTTATTACCTATGGCTATGCCTGTAAGAATAGGTTTCTTACTTGTTTTTATATTATATTCTAAGTATGAATTTCCAGAGTTAGAATGAACTGTTTCAGGGCGTGCTTGCACAATAAACAACTCCCCTGTCTCACCGTCCTTTGCCCATTCAATATCTTGGGGTAGCTTATAATGGTCTTCAATAACCATACCCCATTTTGAAAGTAATAATATCTCTTTTTCAGTTATAGAAAACTCTAATTGTTTATCTTGGGCTACAGGTACTTCTTTTAATCCACCCTTACTACTGTATATATACTTTTTATTCTTCCTACCTAAATTTTTAACAATAATTGACTTAAAGCCCTGCTTTAGGGTTGGCTTAAAAACAAAAAACTCGTCTGGGGTTATTAGCCCTTTTACTATCATCTCCCCTACCCCATAAATTGAATTTATTAAAATAACATCTCTAAATCCACTCTCTGTATCTAAGGTAAACATAACTCCAGATGATGCTTTGTCACTTCTTACCATTTTTTGAACTCCAACTGATAAAGCAATCGTCAAATGGTTAAATCCTTTTTCTTCACGATAAGCAATGGCACGCGCAGTAAATAAAGAAGCCATACATTTTTTTACAGCTTTTTTTAATTCAACAGCCCCCTTTATATTAAGATAAGATTCATGCTGCCCTGCAAATGATGCAGATGGAAGATCTTCTGCTGTGGCCGAACTACGAACAGCAACACTTACTTGCGAAACCCCATATTCCAAAGACAATGTTTTATAGCTCTTCTCAATTGCTGTTTCCAGGTCATCTGGAAAATTACCATTAAGTATTAAAGCACGGGCTAATCTCCCTGTTTTTTGTATGCTCTCAATACTCCCCGGATTAAGTTCACGAAAGATATCTTTTAACTTCTTATCAATGTTATTAAATTTAAGGAAATACCAAAACGCCTCGGCTGTAGTTGCAAAACCGTTTGGTATATTCACTCCTTGGTCTGAAAGTTCAGAATACATCTCTCCAAGAGATGCATTCTTCCCCCCAACCTTAGCTACATCTTTTTTGCTAAGTTTCTCAAACCAAATAACATTTTTTCGCAGTTTTTTCATAAAAATTATGGCTTCATTTGGGCACGATCGTGCCCATTTGTTGCCATCTGTCATATTAATATTTTCGGACATTTCAGTACGATCGTTCTCGTTTGTCACATTTTATTAATTAGGTTGTTCTAAGAATATTAATATATCATACGGGTCAAACTCTGCACTTCCTTCAAACCAATCTGCGTCAGTACAACAAGCAGGTCTTCCTTCTACAGGGCATGTGCCTGTTTCACAAGCAGTGTATAAAATAGCATAAGTTCCCGTACAACCGCAGGGGTCATCTACTTTTGCATATCTATAAACACATTCAGAAGCAGAAGGGTCTTGAATAACCATTGTCTCTCTCGGAACAATAGACAATGTATTATCATCAACAAGTAGTTGTAAAAAATCATCTGCACCTAAGTCCATATGCCCCTTATCCCACTCAACACCATGTAAAGAACAGTTGGTATCAGTATCAGAGTTATCTGGATATTCGCCATTGTCAGAAAAATACATTTGTAAAGCATGCCCAATTTGATAGAGCTCTCTTACCCTTCCTGCATCTCGTGCCTCTTTAGTTCCTGAAGTAAAATTAACTACTACAACAGATGATAAAATACCGATAATTGCTATTACAACTAAGAGCTCAATGAGAGTGAAAGCTTTTGTGGAACTTATTTTTTTGTGCATATTTTAACTTTTAGGGAAGCCTTGGGGCTTTTGGGGAGGTTAGGGTAGTTAGGGAAGGACTCGGACTCTCCGCCCCTAAAAACCCCAACTTCCCTAAACTCCCTAAGGTAGCCCCCTAATTATTTTTTTAATTGCGTCGACAGTTTTTGGGTTTGCTAAGGTTGAGAGATCTCCAAGTTCCTCACCTGAAAATATCTTTTTCAAAATTCTACGCATAATTTTCCCACTCCTTGTCTTGGGCAAGTCCTGTACGATATATACTTCTTTGGGTGATGCAATAGGACTGATTTCTTTTCTAACTTGTTGAATAACTTCTTCTTGAATTGCCTTTTGAGATTTTTTTGTATTTTTAGATACTACAAAAGCAACAGCAACCTCCCCTTTAATTTCATCAGGTCTGCCAATCACAGCTGATTCAACAATATCAGGTAAAAGTGAAATTGCGCTTTCTAACTCCCCTGTTGTTACTCTATGTCCTGCAATTTTAATTACATCATCCATTCTTCCAACAATTCTAATTAAACCCTGTTTATTCTTTATAGCTGAATCAGAAGTAAAATATATTTTCTTGCCATATTCTGACCAATAAGTTTTCAGATACTTTGCAGGGTTCTTATAAACAGCTCGTAGAAGCCCAGGACTGAACGGTGGCTTGATAACCAAACTCCCCTCTTGTCCGGGTTTTACTGACTTACCTTTGTCATCCAAGATATCTACCCTTATCCCAGGTAATGGCAAGCCAGTATAGGTTGGCTTGAACGGGCCGATACCGGGTAAAGAAGTTATTAAAATGCCACCTGTTTCTGTTTGCCACCATGTATCAAGAATTGGACATTTACTATTTCCAATTTCTCTAAAATACCATTCCCAAGCTGCCTCATCAATCGGCTCACCAACTGAACCCAAGAGCCGTAAGCTATCTAAATTATGCTTGCGAACTAAATCAGTTCCATATTTTTCAAACATTCTAACTGCTGTTGGGGCTGTGTAGAAAATAGTTACTTTGTATTTCTCAATAATTTGAGCCCATCTATCTGGTTCTGGAAAATCAAGTGAGCCCTCGTATAAAATAAATGTTGCACCATTTAATAAAGGAGAATAACAGCTGTATGTATGCCCTGTTATCCATCCAAGGTCAGCTGTTGACCAAAAAATATCGCTATCTTTCCAATCAAAAATATATTTACCAGTTGTTCTTGCCTGCACTGTATATCCTCCGCAAACATGGCAAGTGCCTTTTGGTTTTCCAGTTGAACCACTGGTATAAAGTATAAATAATAAATTCTCACTATCCATTTCTACTGGTTTCACAATCTTTGATTTATGTTTTAACATTAATTCATGCCACCAAAAATCCTTTCCCTTATTCATCTTTACCTTATTACCAACTCTTTTTACAACAACTACTTTTTCTACTTTTGTGCCACGCAAACCAGTGTCAGCATTTTTTTTCAAATCCATTATCTTTCCCCTTCTATAATATCCATCAGTCGTAATCAAAACTTTTGCTTCTGTGTCTTGTAATCGAACTTTAAGAGCTTGCGGAGAAAATGCAGAAAAAACAACTGTATGCACAGCCCCTATTCTTGCTACACCAAGCATTGCAATTATTGCTTCAGGTATCATTGGCATATATATGCCAACCTTATCTCCTTTTTTCACTCCTAATTCTTTAAGGCCACTAGCAAACTCATTAACCTTAGTAAATAGCTCTCCATAAGTTAATTTACGCGCCTGCTCATCTATGGGCTCTGGCTCCCAAATAAAAGCAACCTTATTTTTTCTTGTTTTTAAGTTCTCATCAAGACAGTTTTCAGTTATATTGATTTTCCCATTAGAAAACCATTCAAAATGAGGTGGATGATGAGAGAAAACCTTAGTCCATTTCTTTGACCATTTTAACTCTTTCGCCTCTTTCTCCCAAAACTTCAGAGGATTTCTATTCGCCCGTCTGTAAATGGATTTATCCGAAAGATTTGCGTATTTTTTTAAATCCCCTGTTGGAAGATATAGATCATCTCTCTTTTTTAATGTTTCTATTTTTTTTAGCGACATAAGATATTTATTGTAATTCAATACATCAAACCACCCCAATTACAAGGAGGTCTAATCTACATCTTTATTATACCCTAAAAAAAGAAAACAAAAAAACAAAAACTGTGTATAACAAAATAAAAAAATTGTCGTAAGATATGACGATCGTCATATCTTACGACAAAAAATATTCTGCGATTTGTCGCTACTTACGCCGATCGGCGTAAGTAGCGACAAAATAGTTATACGCATTTATACACAGTAAAAAACTTGACAAACAAATTTGATTTGATATACTAATAGTACGCAAAGTAAGTCTAGCCGAACACCGACCGTATGGCGGGTTTCCCACCTTAGGTGGGATAGGCAGTACCCCCTTCACGGGGGCGTTTGCGTTTTTAGAGGGTATCAACTACCTTCTTTTTTTGTAATCTACGTAACATTTTGATAGCACTTTCTCTACCATCTTCTACATCGCGGACTAAACCACATAATGCATCAGCAAATCTAATAAAAGCATTATTCTCATCTCGCCCAACCCCCTTAACTTTTCTTTTCTTAATTTGAAGAGCGCGAAGTTCTTTACTAAATTTCGTTATCTCTTTTTTATTAAAACCGTCGACATAAATAGACGCCGTATACGTTTTCTCATTTGCTTTTTTCAATATTGCTTTAGCAGTAGCATATGAAGTCATTTTTAAATAATAAGTACCATCTATAAATGTTTCAAAAAATATTGTATTTTCAAATAATGATGTTCGTGCAATTTTTTCAAAATAAATTTCTCGAAATAGGTGTCGTGCTTTGTGCCATTTAACATTCTTTTTACCACTTTCAGCTTCAATGCGCTCTAACTCTTGTAATAACTGCTTACGGTTTTCCTCCAACACAACAACGCTAACAACAAAAAACTTCCCTTTAGTATCCTGTCCTGATTCATCAACATAACAATATAGTTTCTGCATATGGGTTTAATATAACATAAAACCGCCCTGGCTAAAAGACGGATTAAGCTACTCAGAGATATTCTACTTACGAAATCATATCAACTAACTCTTACTTATCAATTCTGTGAACTCTGCTAGGCGGCATGCGTAGCCGTATTCGTTGTCGTACCATATTAGCACTTTTACTAAATCTCCAAATGTTTGAGTTAGGTTTGCCGGTACTATTGATGAATATGTATTACCTATGTAGTCCTTTGAGATTAATTGTTTTTCTTCTACTTTTAATATACCTTTTAGTTCTTTAGTTTGTGATGCCTGTTTTAGGGCTTCATTTACTTCGTTTGCTGTGGTTTGTTTGTTTGTTTTAATTGTGAAATCAACTATTGATACAGTTGGGGTTGGCACTCTTAGGGCCTGTCCGTTTAATTTGCCTTTGAGTTGTGGTAAGCATTTTTCTACTGATTTTGTTGCTCCTGTTGTGGCAGGAATAATACTTAAATCAACTGATTTTTGTTTTTGCCAATTTGGATAAACTTTATTTTGCGATACAGTGTAGCTATGGATTGTATTTATGAATCCATTTTTAATTCCAAAGTGTTTATCTAAAACTTTCGCAACTGGGCAGACAGCGTTTGTTGTGCAGGAAGCCATTGAGATAATATTTTCGTTCTGATGTGATTTTTCTGTGTTAACTCCTAAAACGAAAGTTGGGATTGTTTCTGATTTGCTTGAAGCAGAAATGATTACTTTTTTAGCTCCGGCTTTTAGATGTTTTTCAGCTCCTTGTTTGTCTCTAAAAAGCCCAGTGCATTCTAAAACTATATCTACTTCTAATTCTTTCCATGGGAGTTTACTTGGGTCTTTTTCTGTAAAAAAACGGGCCTCTACTTTTTTATTGTATTGGCCGTATATAGGGTCATTACTAAAATCCTTTAACAAAGAATTTTTGTCACGCAAATCATTAACACCCACCACCTGGAGATTGGGGTGTTTGTCTAAAATTCTTTTTAGAGTGAGTTGTCCTATTCTGCCAAAACCATTTATTGCGATTTTTGTTGGCATAAAATTCTTATTTTGGGGGAGTTGGGGTTTCACTCCCTAACTGCCCTAACCACCCTAAACCCCCTAAGGGCGAGCGTTGGGAATTTTGGGGATGTTGGGGGAGTTGGGGTTTCACTCCCTAACTGCCTTTAGGGGAGTTAGGGGAGTTAGGGG
>JABMPZ010000070.1 GCA_013203565.1 Parcubacteria group bacterium
CTTAAACATAAGGGAAAAATAAACGCCATATGTCGTATATACACCCATATTTAGGCGAATAAACGAAATTAATGGCGTATATACAGACGTTGTGCGTCATTAAAAACAGACAGAATACAAACTTGAACATTGGATGAAATGAAAAAAATGAAAGCAATTATATGCACGAAATACGGACCACCTGAAGTCCTTCAGATTAAAGAAGTGGAAAAACCTTTTCCTAAAGATAATGAAGTACTGATAAAAGTAAATGCTACAACAGCACACATAGGGGATACTAAGGTTCGGCGTTTAGAGCCTGGTTTAGGACTCGTCAGAGATTTCTTTTTCAAGCCCATGATGCGAATCATGATGGGTTTCAAGGGACCAAGAAAAAATATACTTGGAATGGAACTGGCCGGAGAAATTGAAGCAGTAGGCAAAGATGTTACGCTATTTAAGATAGGCGATCCCGTTTTTGCATCCACTGAATTTGGCGCGTATGCCCAGTATCGCTGTATGCCTGAAGATGGGATTCTTGCAATAAAACCAACCAATATGACCTACGAGGAAGCCGCCCCGGTTTCTAATGGTGGATTAACCGCCTTGCTTAATCTTAGAAAAGCAAATATTCAGAAGGGTCAAAAGGTATTAATCTATGGAGCTTCCGGTAGTGTTGGTACTTTTGCAATACAGCTTGCCAAGCACTTTGGGGCAGAAGTTACAGGAGTATGCAGTACTGCGAATTTGGAAATGGTGAAATCTCTGGGAGCCGATAAGCTTATCGATTACACGCAAGAAGATTTTACACAAAGCAGTGATGCTTATGACATTATTTTTGATGCAGTAGGCAAAATTGCATCTTCAAAACGTAAAAAATCCCTGACGAAGTCAGGAATCTATCTAAACGTTCTTGCTTTGTCAAGCAACTTTAAGTTAAAGGTTGAAGACCTGATCTTTCTCAAAGAACTTTGCGAGGCAGGAAAGCTAAGATCAGTAATAGACAAACGCTACCCTATGGAACAAATAGTAGAGGCTCATAGGTATGTTGACAAAGGACACAAAAAAGGGAATGTGGTTATTACTGTATAATACTCAGATAATAAGAATAACGAACGCACAACAATGTATAAAAATAATAGCCGAAACAGAAGTGTTTTAAAGGATTGTAGCCCGCTTCAACTTTCTTGTAACTTGACAAGAATGAATCCCGCAGTCGGCTACTATTCTTATACTCACCGTTATGTGAAATACCTGTTTTCCTTTTCGGGCTATCGCCCAAACTCTTAAAAAGAATCCAATTTTGTTTTTTAATTTTGAAAGGAGGGGGAGGCGGATATTTTCTTTTGCTCCATACTTCCGCAAAAGAAAATGAATTTAATTGTTTTGACTACTTGATATTTGAATATAATTTCTTATATTATGCATGATAATGAAGACCTTTTAGGGCTATCATTTTAATACTATCATAATATGAAAGAAGAACAGTAATATGAAAGAAAAACAGTCTGACCAAGAAACGATCGGGAAACGCATCAAAGAATTGCGTAAAGAAAAAAGTCTTACTCAAGAAGGATTAGCCAGAAAAGCAAATATTCCGTATACGACTCTTTCTAAAATTGAAAGTGCTGTCATCAAAAGCCCAACAATTGGTACTGCGCTGAAGATTGCAACAGGATTGGAGATAGGCATTGATGATTTATCAGGAACTTCTAGGTTAAACCATAAAAGTTTTAAAAAATATTTACTTTTTACTCCTGGCCCAGTAAATGTGGAGGAAAATGTTCGTATGGCAATTTGCAAAGAAGATATTTGTCATCGAGAAGAGGATTTTGATTATTTATTGCAGAGTATTGAGAAAAAATTATTAAAACTCTTTGACATAAAGAAAGCAGCCGATTACAGGGCTGTTGTTATTACTGGCTCAGGAACCGCAGCGAATGAATCAATGCTTTCTTCCGCAGTGGGAGACAAAAATATTCTTATCCTGTCTAATGGTGAATTTGGGGAAAGGTTATTTCATCTTTCTGATGTTCATAATAAAAACACTTTTTTGTTGAAATTTGATTGGGGAGAAAAATTTGATTTGGGGAAAATCGAAACTTTTTTAAAAAAGAATAAGATTGATGTTATCGCCATGGTTCACCATGAAACAAGTTCAGGTATGCTCAACCCATTGGAGGAGGTAGGAGCATTGTCAAAATCCTATAACGCAATGTTTCTTGTGGATTGTATAAGTAGTGCGGGAGCAGAAATTATTGACTTGGAAAAATGTCACATATCGTTTTGTTCGAGTTCAAGCTCCAAAGCAATTGCTTCTTATTCGGGAATATCTTTTGTAATAGGGAAAACACAAGAATTTGAAAAATTAAAAGATATGCCAATCAAAACAACGTATTTGAATTTGTATAAGCATTATCATTTTTTAAATTCAATTTCACAAACCCCAAATACGCCAGCGGTTCATTTATTCTTTGCGTTGGAACAAGCTCTGGATAATATATTGCAAGAAGGACTCTCTAATCGGCACAGAAATATTTTAAACCGAGCAAATATTTTGCGAATGGGTATGAAGAAATTTGGATTGAAATTTCTGATTGATGAAAATGATATGTGCTCTGTTTTGACGACAGTATATATCCCTGAATATATTGAGGTTGGTGTTTTACGACAAAAATTACGAGAAAAGAATATTATTATTTATGAAGGAAAGGGGGAATTCAAAAATAAGATTTTTCAGGTGGGAAATATTGGCGAATTAACTTTAAGTGAAATTCAATTCTTTTTAGATTCTTTACAAGAAATATTACAGAGTTCCGATAAAAATTTTATGGGGGTATGCACTTGACTACTGTAACCCCTTTTTGCCTACTACATATAGTGGGCTTTGATTCGTCTTTGATATCGGACATTTTTAACAATTTTGTTTAATGGAATCGGATCTATTTGTACAGCATTTTGAAGAAGCCTATAA
>JABMPZ010000071.1 GCA_013203565.1 Parcubacteria group bacterium
ATATTTCTGCAGAAATATATCTAACGGGGTTTAGGCAGTTTTTGTTTTGAGTAATTTTTGTTATAATAAGGCAATTATGCCATATATTATAATACTCATAATATTCATATTCGGACTCTGTATCGGCAGTTTTTTGAATTGTTTGGTTTATAGAATAGAGAGTAAAAAGAGTTTTACAAGAGGCAGATCTCTTTGTCCTAAATGCCATCATAAGCTCGGAGTGTTGGATTTAATACCTATTTTGAGTTTTTTAATGTTAAAAAGAAAATGCAGGTATTGTAAAAAGAATATTGCTTGGCAATATCCTGCAATAGAGATATTAACAGGGTTGGTGTTTTTGTTAATTTTCAATTTTCAATTTTCAATTTTCGATTCTTCAATTCTTCAATTCTTCAATTTTCAAACAATAATCTCGTTAGTTTATCTTTTAATTATTGGTTCGTTTTTAATTGTTATCTTTATTTATGATTTAAAACATTATATCATCCCTGATAAAATACTTTATCCTGCCGTTGCTTTAACATTGCTATATCGGTTTATAAATTTTGAATCGTTATTGCCTGCACTTGTTTCCGCTGTTTTAGCAAGTGGTTTTTTCTTTTTAATATGGCTTGTATCTAAGGGTAAATGGATGGGTTTTGGTGATGTAAAATTAGCTTTATTTATGGGATTATTCTTGGGCTGGCCTGATATATTAGTTGCGCTATTTTCGGCCTTTCTTATCGGCTCTGTTGCAGGAATTGGTTTAATGGTATTAGGCAAAAAGAAACTAAAGAGTCAGGTGCCATTTGGTCCGTTTTTAATTATAGGCACTTTTTTAGCTTTGTTTTGGGGTCGCGAAATAATTACTTGGTACTTGAGTTTTATATAACTTAAAATTTTATGCAAAAAGGCGTTACAATGATTGAGCTCTTGGTTACAATGACAATGATTGCCATTATTTCCAGTGCTGTGTTTGCTGGCAGGGGTAATATGGAAAAGGATTTGACCTTACAAAGAACAGCTTATACATTAACACAGAACTTTAGAGAGGCCCAAGAGATGTCAATGGGTTCTGGCGAGGATGTTTGCCCTGTTGGCAGAGATGTATGTGGCTATGGTATTAGTTTTGGAAGTACAGAGTATAGGTTTTTTGCTGATTGTGAGAATGATTGTTCGTCCAGTAACCATAGAAAAACAGGACAAGATGTGGACTTACGGCAAGTTTTTTTTGAAAACAACATTGAGATTACTGGTACTAATCCTAATAATTTAGATGTGGTCTTTACTCCGCCTGACCCAAAGGCATATATTAATGGTGTTGAATGGGGGAGTGAGGCAATAATAACATTTGGAGTAGATGCAAAAACAAGGCAGGTAAAGATAAATTCAGCAGGCAGAGTTGAGATGTTATCCCCATAATATAACATAACACGACAAGCCCTCACTTCCCCCGACAGACACTGGCTGGGGTCAGTCCCCGACCACGCTTCTCCCTGCTTGTCGCAGAGCATTTGCGGAGAGTGAATTTTCAAAAATAAGAGGGAGCTGGGGGACTGACCCCGTATTATTATATGCAAAAAGGATTTACAATTGTTGAACTTTTAGTCGCTATTACTGTGATGGCAGTTAGCATTGTTGCTGTTTATGGTTTAATTCCAGCGAGTATAAAAATCAGCGTAACTAATACAAATAAATATATCGCTACTCAATTAGCCAGAGAAGGGATTGAGATTGTTAGGAATATAAGAGACAGTAATTGGCTTGAGCAGATGGAGTCGTCAACCGCTCTTTGGGATGAGGGCTTAACTAATTGTGTTTTGGGTTGTGAAGTAAACTATACCACACCATCTATACAAGACCCAGTTCTACCAGCTTATGGAGTAGGAAGATATCTAAGGATTGATGCAAACGGATTTTATAACTATACAGTAGGCACTGTAACTAAGTTTAAAAGAAAAGTTGCGATTACTGTTACAGGTGATGGTTTAAGAACCATAGTTACTGTTACTTGGTCAAGTGAGTATCCTGATGTAGTTATTGAAGAAATATTTTATGATTGGAGATAATACAAAACAATCTAGACAAAAAGGAGTTACCTTTATTGAAGTTTTAGTTGTTATCACTATATTCGGGATTTTCATTACATCAGTAATAACACTTTTTGCTTCTGGGATGAAAGAACAAAGAAAGGGTTTAGATAAAGCATATTTATTAAACCAGGGTTCTTTTGCTGCTGAATATTTAGGTAGAGCTTTGCGTATGGCTCAAAAAGATACCACAGGCGCTTGTATTCCGCAGGGTTTTAATTATCAAATAACCAGGGGTGGTAATGGTATAAGGTTTATAAACTACAGGGCAGGAATTAATTGTCAGGAGTTTTATCTTGAAGATAATAAGATAAAAGTAGAGAGGTTAGGTAGTGTGTTAGATTTAACTCCTGATAGTTTGGTTGTTGATAATTTAAGGTTTAATATCTCAGGTCAAGATCAGGATGATATGCTCCAAGGTAAAGTAACCTTTACTTGGAAGTTTCAAAATATTGGAATCACAGTAGAAGAGTTAGAATTACAAACAACTATATCCCAAAGAGAATTAGATGTGAAATATTAATATTTTTTATGAAACACACATCAGAATCAAAACAATCAGAACAAGGTGTTACCTTATACATAACTATTGTTATTTTATCGCTTTTAGTTGGTTCTGTCCTATCGTTGACTGGAGTTTTAACAGGTCAGATGAAAGTTATCTTCCGCTTAGGTGATGCTGTTACTGCTTTTTCTGCAGCTGATGCTGGCATAGAGCAGGCATTGTATAATATAAGGAGGTTGGAGATACCTGGAGGCACTGGTTTTCCTAAGGTATTTAGTAATGGCGCCATTGCTAATGTTACTATTAGCGTAGGTCCAGCAGAAACAGTTATTAAATCAACAGGCACTTACAAAGAAACCAAGAGAGCAATTGAAATAAGATACTGAACACCCTTTTACTCCGTAAAAGGAATTTCTAATTTTTAATTTCTAATTTTTAAACAATGACTCAAGAACAAACAAAACAACGTATAGATAAGTTAAAAAAGGTGATTAATCATCACCGTTATCTTTATCATGTTTTAGATAAACAGGAGATTTCTGACTCTGCAATTGATTCTTTGAAAAAAGAACTTTTTGATTTAGAACAAAAATATCCAAAATTTATTACTCCTGATTCACCTACACAACGAGTTGAGGGGAGTGTGCAGGATGGATTTGAAAAAGCCAAACACACCCAACCAATGTTGAGTTTTAATGATGCATTTTCACAAGAAGATATCTTTGATTGGGAAGAACGATTTAAAAAACTTTTATCTTCTGCAGAAACTAAACAATTAGGGTATTTCTGCGAACATAAAATAGATGGTTTAGCTGTTAGTTTAGTTTATAAAAAAGGAGTTTTAATAAGAGGGGCTACAAGAGGGGATGGAAAAATAGGCGAAGATGTAACAGTTAATCTTAAAACAATTGAGTCAATTCCTTTGCGTTTGGAAAAAAACATTGATTGTGAAGTAAGAGGTGAGGTTTTTATGACAAAAAAGGCATTCAATGATTTGAATAAACAAAGGGTTAAAAAAGACCTAAGTGTTTACGCTAATCCAAGAAATACTGCAGCTGGAACTATCCGTCAGTTAGATTCTCAAGTAACAGCAGATAGAAATTTAAGTTTTTTAGCTTGGCAATTGCTCGGGCGAGCAACTCAAGAACAAGAATATAGAGAGTTAAAGGATTTGGGCTTTAAGCCAGTTGAAGGCAAACATTGTAAAACCCTTGAACAAGTTTTTGAACATTATAGAGAAATAATGAAAAAGAGAGAAAAACTACCCTATCATATTGATGGTATTGTTGTTGGTGTTAATAATAATAAGATATTTGAAAAATTAGGAACTGTTGGCAAGGCACCAAGAGGTTCTGTTGCTTTTAAGTTTCCTTTAATGGAATCCCAAACAATTGTTGAAGATATTAAGGTGCAAGTAGGTAGGACAGGCGCCGTAACCCCAGTGGCTATATTAAAACCAGTAAGGGTAGGCGGTGTTACTATAACAAGAGCAACATTACATAATGAGGATGAAATAAAACGGCTCGGTATTAAAGTAGGGGATACTGTTATTGTTGGTAGGGCTGGTGATGTTATACCTCAAGTAGTAAAGGTTTTGAAAGAAATGCGTGATGGTAAAGAAAAAGCATTTCATATGCCTAAAAAATGTCCTGACTGTTCAACAGATTTAATTAAAAAACAAGGAGAAGTCGTCTGGAGATGTCCTAACCACAACTGCCAAGTAAGGAAAAGAAAAGGGCTCTATCATTTCGTAAGCAGAGGTGCTTTTAATATTGATGGATTAGGTCCTAAAATTATTGACCAGTTGTTAAAGCAAAACATTATTACTACCCCAGCTGATATTTTTGAGTTAAAACAAGGTGATTTAATCCCTTTAGAAAGATTTGCTGAAAAATCAGCAGAAAATTTAGTACAAGCGATAGATGGTGCTAAAGATATTACTCTTGGGCGTTTCATTTTTGCTTTGGGTATCAGGGGGGTTGGAGAAGAAACAGGTATTGATTTAGCAAATTATTTCCTTAATATAGAAAACATATCTCAAGCTACAAAAGAACAGTTATTAGATATTCAAGACATTGGCCCAGAGACAGCAGAAAATATTTATGAATTTTTTCAAAATGAAAAAAATAAAAAAGAAGTAAGCCATCTAATAAAAGCAGGAATAAAAATCCAGAAGCCAGTGCCCCCCCCGAGTCCGCAGGCCCAGAAATTAAAAAGTAAAACCTTTGTTTTAACGGGCTCAATGGAGAGCTTAACCCGAGATGAAGTCAAAGAAAAAATAAGAGCCCTTGGCGGAGATATTTCAAGTTCTGTATCCAAGAACATTGATTTCGTAGTCGCAGGAGCCAACCCCGGCTCTAAACTAACAAAAGCCGAGAAATTAAATATAAAAATATTAAAAGAAAAAGATTTCCTAAAAATGTTAAATTAAAAAAAATAAATATATTGTATTTTGGTTCAAAATGTGACGATCGTCACATTTTGAACCAAAATACAAATTCGATTATTTATATTTTTATGCCTACAAAACCTCTTTCTTTCCAAGATAAAAAAGCAAATTTAGCCAGAAGAGTATCTAAAAATGGATTAAATGCATCATCTTGTATTTTATTTTCCCTCAAAGATTCTAAGGGAGGGCTTTTAGAGAGTTTGCCAAGTTGTTATCCTGGTATTGCGTTGATGCAATGGACATTTGGGGTGGGAAAATACAAAAAGAAAGGCATAGAGTTCAAAGAGGAAACAATAAGAACAAACCTTCGTCGTTTAAGAAAAGATGGTTTAATTACAAAAGATCCAAAACAAAAATCTTACTACTTAACCGATGATGGTAAGAAGGTTGTAAGTCATATTAGAAACAGGTATTTAATTTTAAAAAAGAAATGGGATGGAAAATTGCGACTTGTAATTTTTGATGTTCCAGAGAAGAAAAAATATTGGAGAAGGTCAATTAGAGAAGAGCTTTTATCAATGGAATATCAGCTACTTCAAAAGAGTGTTTATGTGGGAAAATATCCTTTGTCGCAGAGTTTTTGTAAAGAACTAGACGAAGCAGGGCTCGGAAGCAGCATTTTTATTTTCACAATTGATAAAGCCGACCGAAAAGAAAAAATATTGAAACTTTTAGAGAAATAAACATATAATCACTTTGGTTCAAAATGTGACGATCGTCACATTTTGAACCAAATTATTATTCATAAAAACATAAGATACTTATGAAATTTTGGCAGTTGTTCAAAAGTTTTAATTGGATGCTGGCGTTGCCGGCGGTGGCACTTACTGGGATTGGGTTTGTTTCTATCTATAGCTCTTCTATCACTCGGGGCGGTTTTTTTGATTTGAAAAAGCAGATTATCTATTTTGCTGTCTCTTTATTATTAATGGTTTTATTGAGTTTTTTAGATTTAAGGTTTTTAAAAACTAATTCTTATTTAATTTTAATATTCTATTCTCTTTCTCTTTTATCCCTTGCAGGGCTTCTTGTATTTGGTGAGATAACAAGGGGAATAAGGGGTTGGTATAAAATAGGGCCTATTTCCTTAGACCCTGTGCCATTGTCAGCTATTGTTTTAATTATTGTTTTAGCAAAATATTTTTCTTCACGACACATAGAACTTAAAACATTCAAGCCAATCGTTCTCTCTGCCGTTTATGTTGCTTTGCCGGGGTTATTAGTTTTTCTACAACCAGACCTTGGAAGCGCGCTTACTTTAATTGCTATTTGGTTTGGTATAGTTGTTTTTTCTGGAATTAAATTAAAACACTTCTTCATTCTCTGCCTCATATTCTTAGTATTATTTGCTGTTGGTTGGAAGTTTGTTTTAAAAGATTATCAAAAGCAAAGAATTTCAAGTTTTATGAATCCAGCACTTGACCAGCAGGGGATATCTTGGAGTGTAAATCAATCTAAAATTGCTATTGGGAGCGGTGGTATTATGGGTAGTGGTTTTATGCATGGCACCCAAACACAGTATGGCTTTTTATCAGAGCCTGAAACAGATTTTATTTTTTCAGCAATTGCAGAAGA
>JABMPZ010000072.1 GCA_013203565.1 Parcubacteria group bacterium
ACCAGCAGCTGTTTTTGACTTACCAGCTCTGCCTGTACTATCAGCACAATACCATGTTGTACTATCTAATTCATTCAATGCAACATACATACAAGCACCTTGTGTAGCAGTTCCTAATGAAGTAGATAATGAAACACCATTTGGACTATTTTTTACAACCTCGGCTAATATGGATGCTGAAGGAGAAAAAAGTACATAAGTTCCGTTATTTGCCTCATAAGATACCATCTCTGTTCTCGCTTGAGAAATAGCTGACATAAGACGAGAATCCTTGGCTCTCTTGGTAGCGCCTGGGAATGAAACTAAAACAATTGAAGCTAAGATGCCGATGATGGCAATCACGACTAATAATTCAATTAAAGTAAAACCTCGTTTAGACATATTTTTCATTTTTTGTTAAATAATATTTAACGACCTTTGGTTAATTGTTATATACTCAATATATAATTATAAGAACCTGGCTTCGCCAGAACCTTGTAATTAAACTTACTTGACTCGGTTTAATTATACTACTGCCAAAATATATTAGCAAATAAAGTTATGCACAGGTACCAGATTTATTCACATCTACAATCATTGCTGATGGCGCAGTCAGAAGTAGAACTACACTGTTCTGGCTCTTCATCATATTCTTTAGCGTGAAGAACAACCTCATCTTCTCCAGCGCCATCTATGCAAAAAAACTTTTCTGAACCATTTAATTGAACAGAAGCGCAATACCCCTCTTTGTTATCATTTACATAGATTTCAAGTAAGTCCTCTGTATTTTCACCTATATCATTACAAAGAGCTTTTATGCCTACATTACAATCAGAACAAGTTCTTGTAATAGAATCAATCTTACATTCAATATCTGTATACTCCCTACTATTAGCATAAATAATCCTTGATTGTGTACGAAACTGCCCCATTGAAGAAATAACCCTACCATCTCTGGCTCTTTTCATAGCATCCGGAAACTGCACTAAAACAACCGAGGCCAAAATCCCGATGATAGTAATAACAACCAAAAGCTCAATTAAAGTAAATCCTGTAATATTTCTCATAAAAAATATGACTAATAATGGCTGGGGTCAGTCCCCGACCACGCCCCTCCCTGCTTGCCCCACAGCATCTGCGGGGAAAGAGTCATCAAAAACAAGACAAGGTTTGGGGACTGAACCCATAATTATATCGGGGCTGTGCCTGACCAAGTATTACCCCATAATTATATCGGAGCCGCCTAAACACCCCCCATTCCTATTTGAAACAAAGGGATAAACAAAGCAATTGCTAAAAAAGCTATTCCAATACCCAGAGTTAAAATTAAGGCCGGTTCTAAAATTGTTGTTAAATTTTCAGCTGTTCTTTCAATTGACTCTTGGTAAAACCTAACAACATTCACCAAAGTTTCTTCTAAACGACCTGTTTCTTCTCCTGTTGATACCATCTGGACAACAAACGGAGGAACTTGTTTTTCATACTTAGTAAGTACAGCGCTTATCTTTTCCCCACGAGACACCCTTTCTTCTGCTTCTGCAATAATCTTTTTATAAACTGTGCTGTCAATTATACCTTTTGTAATTTTTAACGCCTGTGTAATAGGTAAGCCAGCTGCTATCAATACAGAAAGATTTTCAGAAAACTGTGTTAAATAAATCTTCTTCTTAAAAGGTCCTAAAATAGGAATCTTCAAAACTACTATATCATAAATTGCTTTTGATCTTTTGAAATGTTTTAATATAAGAGGCAAAATAAATAACACAACTATCCCAAGAAGAATTATAGCCCAACCACCTTTTCTGGTAAAACTTGATAAACCCATCATAACTCTGGTGGTGATTGGTAAATCACCTGAAAATTCAAGAAGTATTTCTGTTAAACGGGGAACTATAAAAAAAGTTACTAAAAAGAAAGCGCCTACAAAAACCATAATAACAAAACTCGGATAAATCATAGCGCTCCTTATCTTTGCTTTTAAGTTATGTGATCTTTCTAAATGGTCAGCTAAATAATTTAAAGAATCAGCCACCTTGCCTGTTGCTTCTCCTGATTTAACAATACTCACATAGAACTGGCTAAAAACCTTGGGGTGTAAGGAAAACGCCCTGCTTAAAGAACCTCCTGTTTCAACTATTTCAGCCATATTGACAATTTTATCACGAAATTGTGGATTTTTTGTTTGGCCAATTTGTGATTTTAAGGCCTCAAGGGGTGGGATG
>JABMPZ010000073.1 GCA_013203565.1 Parcubacteria group bacterium
AACCCTTCTATTATCAATATTATCCCTATAATAATAAAGAACAATATTATTATAGAGATGGTTACCATTTTCCCCTTGCCTAGGGTCATAATACACTCCTTTAAATGGAGTTTATGAACGCTTCAAGCGTCCAGGCTCCACCAAGTATAACAGATCCAACTAAAACCCTCCAAAGAAAATCTTTAATTTTTTCTTTCATTTTTTCCTCCTTATTATTGTTACCGCACTGTTCTAATTATACCATATGACAGGTAAAAGTCAAGTATTTTTCATGTAACTGCTCACCCACTTGAAGTAAGGTGGGTGTTTTTCTTTAGAAAATGATATACTGAATTAACGGCCGTATATACACGTGTGTATACAAAAGCGAGTACAATACAAGAAACAAACTTCATTGTACCGTCTCTCCCAAAAGAGGCGTTGATTAAGTTACCAGAGTATTTTAGACCGACTAAGAATAACTTAGCTACTCAATACTACTATTGGAATAGAGATCTGATTAAACAAAACAGGGAACTCTTGAAAAAAAACAAAGAGCTTAGGGAAGAAAAACAAAAATTAGAACAGGAACAAGCTGAACTCAAAAAGAAAAAAGAGGAGTTAGAAATAGAACGAAATAAATTTCTAAGAATGATTTTCAAACCTAACAAAGAAAAACAAATTTCATCAAAGAAGTCAGAACTCCAAATAAGAAGCAAGCAAAGCTATACTCGTCCTACACCCAAACAAATAGATGAAACTCGTGAAGCTATCTTAAAACAATGTCCTCATTGTGAAAACAGATTATCAAAAAGAGTTGGTTTTTATCAGAGAATTATTGAGGATATCCCTTCACCAAAAGAAAACAAAGCTAAAGTAATTCAATACACTATCAACAGATATTACTGTAAACATTGTAAAAATATTGTTTCAGCTAAACCTAAGCAGGTATTACCTAAAAGTAGGATAGGCACCAATACTTTGATTTATGTTTTGTATTCTAAATACAGATTAAGATTAAGTCAAAATTTAATTCAAGAGAATTTAGAAACATACTTTAATTTGAAAATTTCACAAGGAGAATTGAATAACCTACTAAACAAAGGACAACAAGTATTTAAACAAAAATACAAAAAAATTATAGAAAAAATTAAACACTCAAAAGAGATTAATGCTGATGAAACAGGGTGGAGAATAAATGGAGAAAATAGCTGGTTATGGGCTTTTGTCACCAAAGAAGAAACGAGATACACGATTTCAGAGTCTAGGGGTAAGGGTGTACCCAAGCATGTATTAGGCGAAAATTATGATGGTGTAGTTGGTTGTGATTTTTACACTGCCTACAATCAGTTCAAGCATAAACAACGGTGTTGGGTACATCTACTTCGCAAAACCAGGGAACTTGTCCAACAAGACCCAACTCAGCAAAGAAAACAAATCAAAATAAAACTTGGCAGGATTCATCAACAGATCCTGTCTTTTAGATTAAAAGCGGAGTCAACCGAGTATCAGAGAACTGCAAAAGCAGTCCAAATCAAGAGAAAACTTCTTGTCTTAAGTCAGCAAAAAACCGGCGACCATAACCTTCGAAAAGTACTTAACCGCTGTGGTAAATATGCCGGCGAATTAGTTGTTTGTGTTCAAAACTTTAATGT
Source organism: Parcubacteria group bacterium (assembly GCA_013203565.1). GTDB lineage: Bacteria > Patescibacteriota > Minisyncoccia > Minisyncoccales > CG1-02-41-26 > JABMPZ01. The sequence continues at coordinate 1,635 of JABMPZ010000073.1, forward strand.
TTCTCCGGATAACAATCCAGCAGAAAGAGCTATTAGACCCGCTGTTGTTATGAGGAAAATATCTGGAGGATCAAGAAGTAAAGAAGGGGCTCAGTCTCAAGCTGTCAATTTATCAGTTATTGAAACTTTACGTAAACAAAAACATAACCTTTTTGAGGCTATGGAGGAGTTGGTTTTAGGATATATTGCTTCAAGTGGGTGAGCAGTTACTTTTTCATTATTTAGCTGCAAAATTATTTTTGGAAATTTTTGTAAGTTAAAAGGGCGTTCCTGGATTGTTTATTATCCGAGTTCGCCCTCTTGTTCTTCTATAAAGTCCTCTAGTATCCCCTTTCTTTTCGGGTGCCTTAGTTTCTCGAGGACAGCTTCTTCTATTTGTCGTATTCTCTCTCTGGTTACACCGAACCTTGTCCCTATATCCTGAAGAGTCCATTCTGATCCATCGACAAGCCCAAAGCGTAGCTTTATAATTTCTACTTCCCTTGGCTTTAATATCTCAAGGGCTGTATTAATACGTTCTTGGAGTTCTTTGAATATCACTTCGTCCTCTGAAGAAATAGAGTTGTCCTCTTCAATGATTTTGCTTCTTTCGCCCCTATTTTCTCCGCTATTCTTTAAAGATAGGGGATCGTTCAAAGAAAACGATTTAGATTCGTTCAGTATTTTGGCTCCAATTATTCTTTCTACTGCACTTGGTTTGATGCACATTTCTTTAGCTAAATTGTCGATATTGATTGTCCCTTTTCTTTTCTCTATCTCATTATGTGCCTTGTTTAATTTCTTTATTTCCTCTGGAGCATGTACAGGTAATCGAATTGTTCGTGCCTGATTTTTTATAGCTCTTGAGATAGATTGATTAATCCACCAAACAGCATAAGTGGAAAACTTACACCCTCTTTTTGGGTCAAATTTTTCAGCAGCTCGTATAAGCCCTACATTCCCCTCTTGTATGAGGTCAATCCCTGGTAGATATGCGTCTACAGCTTGAAAATATTTTTTTGCAATATTGACTACTAATCGAAGGTTTTTTTCTATTAGTTCTTTTATTGATGCATTGTAGATATCGCTATCTTTTTCAGATTCTGCAAGCTTTTTTGTAAGAGCTTTCTCTTGTCTCGGAGTCAGTAACGGATACTTATCTATGTCTTTCATAAAAGCATAAAAGGCATCCCTATACTTAAAATCAGTTATATCTTTTTCGTTTGCATCTTCATAGTCCTGGATATCATCAGTTTCTTCATCCAAAATATCATCAATAGTGATAATCACTTCAGTCATTCTATTTCACCTCCTAAATGGTTAAGTGTAGATTGTTAAGGTTCAATAAAATACAATAGCATAAATAAAAGACCCTGTCTATACAGACAGGGTCGAGAAGCCTATTTATGGGTTCATTATATCTTGTATGTTAAGGCCTGGTATGGCGTCTCCGTATTTATCTATTGCGTTTTTGATAAAAGGCGGAAGATAGAAAATAGCAAAGATTATTGGGGCTAATATAGCAACTATTTTAATTACCCCTATAATCCTTAACCAGTTTAGAGTTTTCTGTGTTTTTTTGGTTTGCGTTAATAGTTCTTGTAGAATTTCCTCTTGTTCTGCAAACTTTTTGTTTATTGTTGTTTCATCCATATATTATAATTTAAATAAGACCCATTGATTTTTTAACTTTTTGCATTGTTTCTGTAGCAATGATTTGGGCTTTTTCTGCTCCTTGTTTTAGGATGTCATTAATGTATTCTGGTTTTGCCTCAAGCTCTCTAAATGGCTTGAGTTTTTTGATTAAGAGTTCTGCTAATGATTCTTTGAATTCTTTGTATCC
>JABMPZ010000074.1 GCA_013203565.1 Parcubacteria group bacterium
CTATCCTTGTCATCACCAAACTTTGTAGAACTAAACCATAGTGCGTCTTCTTTTTTATAAGACAGCTCTTGTTTCTTTAATTCATCAAGTGCTTTTTCAACCTGTTTTTTCTTGTATAAATCCTTTTCTGAAAACCAATTATCATACTTAATACCCATTTGCTTTACTGTTGGCTTTATCATTTTCTCTAAAATATATTGGGCTGATTTTTCCCCCACCTTTTCTGCGTCTTTGCCTTTTATCTTTTTTGCTAATTCAGCAATATATTCTCCTTTATAGACTGCTTCATCATCTCCAATTACACTATGCCCAAGCTTTGTTATCTGCCCTCCCCTGTCGTTGATATAGTATTCTCTTTCTACTTCATAGCCAACTTTAGCTAAAACATTAGCTAACACATCCCCACAAAACCCTCCCCTACCGTTGCCTAGGGTTAACGGGCCTGTTGGGTTGGCTGAAATAAACTCAACTTGAATCTTTTCTTTTCCAATATCTAAATCCCCGAACTTATCTTTTTGAGTCAAGACATCTTTAACCTGTTTTTGTAAATATTCTTTACTTACAAAGAAGTTAATAAAACCTCCTTTTACTTCTACTTTTTCGAATAAAGGATTCTGTTTAAGCTTTTCTGCAACCTCATTTGGATTCAGGTTTTCTTTCATTGCAACATTAGTAGAATAATCACCAAAAACCGCCTCAATAGGATGTTCTACTTTAGCATCTTTCCCTGTCACCTCTTTTATTATCGCTTGTATTTCGTTTCGTAACATAATAAATTATTCTATTCTTTAATTTAACCTATTTTTGCAGAAAATAAAAGTGGGGTGTATAAAAAAAAGAAAAAGGTCGAAATAATCGACCATTTTTTCTCAAGAAACTAAACATCAAAGGTAAATATTTATTTCTCGATATGACCACAATTCATACAAATGAGTGCATTAGAGCGCTTTGATTGTTTAGGCATAAACAGGGCATATAGCAATGACCTTGGACTGTCGTATTTCTTATACCCATATTGAAGCATTAGTTTACCCTCTACGGCGAAATAAAAATCCTCACAACCGCAGGTAGGACATTCAAAATAACAATCTTGGTCTTCCATTACTGCATCCTCCTTCCAATTTTGTATGCCTAAGGTACCATATATAAGTTTAAATAAAAAATAGATTTTGTCAAGCTTGATTGCTGAGTTTTTTAGTGATATATTGAAACTATGAAGGTTATAACCATCAACAAGAAGGCGCTGTTTAATTATGAAGTGCTGGAAAAGTTTATTGCTGGGATTGTTTTAACTGGTCAGGAGGTGAAATCAATCAAATTAGGGAGAATAACTCTTGTGGGTTCTTTTGTTACTATAAAAGATGGGGAGATATTCTTAGTTGGAGCCAATGTACCTCCTTATCAACCAAAAAACTTAAGACGAGAATATGAACCTACACAGCCAAGAAAACTACTCCTAACAAAGGTGGAAATAAAGCAGATAATAGGCAAATCAGCGCAAAAGGGCTTGACTATGGTGCCATTAAGGGTGTATAATGCCAATGGAATGATAAAGATAGAATTTGCAGTCGTGAAAGGTAAAAAACAACACGACAAGAGAGAAAAGATTAAAAAGAGAGACACAGATAGAGAAATGAAAAAAGCGTTAAAACTACGGGGATGATTGTTTAGACAAAGGTTTTTCATAAAATACGCAAGTTGAGCTCTGATATCTCATTAAACTGCCAGAAACCCAATAAGTGCAACTTATCAAGCACAACCAGCATACGCAATAGCGTAAGCTCATCTCACTGTTGATTCATGGTAAACAGACCGAGGTGTCATATTCCATGATAGGTAACTGTTTTGCCCTAAATAGTTGCTGAAGATTATAGGGCTCGGGTTGTAGGATTTTTGTTCGTTTTCTATCCTGTAACCTCAAAACAAAGCGAACTAAACTTGTAGAAATGTTTTTTTGATAATCTTTGGACGCGGTTTCAACATCGCCATCTCCACAAAATCAACTTAATAATTAGGAAAATAAATTGCGAAAATACATAATAGCAAACAATAATATAAGGGCGAAAGAAGTTAGGTTAATTATTGAAGAGGGCGCAGACCCAATCGTAGTTAGCATAAAAGATGCCTTAATGAAAGCAGAACAAGCAGGTCTTGATTTAATTCAAATAACAGATAAAGTAGATCCACCTGTATGCAAGATAATGGAATACGGCAAGCATGCTTATCAGTTAAGCAAAAAGGATAAAAAGCAAAAACATCATGGCACTGAATTAAAAAGTATTAGAATGAGCTTTAATATATCACCGCATGATATGGAAACAAGGATAAAAGCAGCTGAAAAATTCCTTAATAAAGGACACAAGGTTCAAATTGATATGCGACTACGCGGCAGAGAAAAAGCTTTACACGAACATGCTAGAGGAAAAATGAAAGAGTTTCTAAGAATCTTAGGAGAAAGAACACCAATAAAGATTGAAAGAGAGCCAAAAAGAAGCCCAAGAGGATTTAATTTGGTAGTTGGGAAAGAAATAGCTAAAAAAGAAAAAGAATAAAATATGTAAAGGAGCTCGGCTCCTTTAGGAGCCGAGCTCCTTTCAGTTTATTGAATTTATGAAAACAAGAAAATCATTTACAAAAAGGTTTAAGATAACAAAAAATGGGAAGGTTTTGAGACGGGCAACCGGCCAAGACCATTACAGAAGCAAGAAATCAGGCAAACAAATCCGTCAAAGACGGAACTGGGTTGAGTTATCAAAACCTTTATCAAAGAAAGTTAAACAAAACATGAGCTAAATATATGGCAAGAATAAAAAGAGGTACAACATCAAATAAGCGAAGAAAAAGAATCTTAAAACATACCAAGGGTTTTAGGTGGGGCAGAAAATCTAAGTATAAGTTAGCAAAACAAGCACTACAAAAAGCATGGAGCTATTCATATCGCGATAGAAAGGTAAAGAAAAGAACTAATAGACAGTTATGGCAAATACATATTAACTATGCATGCAGAAAGAGTGGTATGTCTTATAGCAAATTCATGGGTGCTTTAATAAAGAATAAGATTATGATTGATAGAAAGATTCTCTCTCAATTAGCAGAAACACAGCCAGATATTTTCGCAAAGATAGTAGAAAAAGTAAAAACAAATTAATTATTAAGTTCTTAAATACTTAAATAGATGAAAGGCTGTCTTGTTAAACAAGACAGCCTTTTATTTCGAACTTACTCTGTTTCCCTTCTTCTTGCACAGTCCAAACAAACCTGTTCTTCTGGCAATCCGAGTTTAGCCAGAACTTTGATCAAGTCATCGAGGGTGTTATAGTCAAGCCCTGTTAGCCCCAAATGATCTTTGCGTTCTTCAAGATCAAGATGCTGAATGGCTAAAAGATCACCATCCTCTTTTGCAGCTTTACAAAAATGACACCCTCTCACAAGCTCGGCATAAGAGATACCAGCATGGACACCTGTAAAACCCAAAGCACGTAATTTAGGGATTAAACTCCCCTTAAGCTGAGTACCTCGTACAATTGAGTCATCTGTAAACTTTATATCAATATCTCGGAAACGACTACTACTTGGCACCTGCTTTATAAACGCCTCTCTTGCTCTTGCTTCAGCATCTTGAGGCGTAAAGCTCCTACCTGCATAAGGGTATCTAATTAACGGAGTAACTGGAAGCGGAATGCGATCTACCAAACCAGCATTTATACTCCGGCAAAACTCCTGCATATATCCTTGGGCATGAAAATCCCCTGAATACGAAATAGGAGTTACCACATCAGGAATAAATCCTGCCTCTATGTCCCTTTTCGCTAAAAGAGCGCCTGATGCTTCTCTTACTTCAGAAGCAACCACTCCCCTATATACGAAAGCAGGGAAAGCGCTGTACCAGAACAAGAAGCCACAAACCTTACCCTCTGCCCCAGGAATTGTTGCACAAGTTTTCAGTTCTCCATTCTTGATGAAAACAATCTCTCCGGGCTCAAGCTCTCTCTCAATAGAGAGACCGAGATTATTGAATCCTGAAGGATCAGTAGCAAGAGCTACTGTTCCTTTTTTAACTCCGACAATCAAAGGCCAGTGTCCTGGATAGGACACAGCATACATACCTCCTTCTTTTTCGCTCATTACTATTAAAGCATATGAGCCCTCAATGACTTTACTCATGCTTAAAATGCCATCAGCTATGTCTGACCCTTGGATTATACGCCTAAGAATAACTTCAATATCATCTCCTTCGACAAATGTATGACCAAAGGCCTTGAATTCATCCACCTGTTCAGCACAATTACTGACATTACCAGAAAAACATCCAGTGATCCTACCTAACTTACTATCAAGAGGATAACGAGGCTCTGATGAAGGCCCACAATAGCCAACTGCCTCTGTGATGTCGCTATTGAGACCTTGGATTGAACTCTCAAAGTTGGGACGAAAAAGTCCGGTCTTTGGCTCTAAAACATCAAGCCCAGACCCCCTCAAAAAGGCAAACCCACCATAATCTTCGCTAAAATGTTGCTGGTAAAAACTACCCAGAAACGCATCTTGGCGAAAAGGTTCTTTATACTCTTGACCAACACTCAACGCAAACATACCTGAAGGCATAATAGCCCTCCTTCCTATATTGTGAGATAAATAGTTTCTATTACCTCGCTTTGACAACGAACAAAATAGATTACTTCGTCTTAGCACAAGATAATAAAAAAGTAAACAAAAACAGGGGTCTAACCTCTGATTTTTGTTTACTTAAATAGCAAAGAAGACAACGCCCACATTGCCACGATAGCTACCATACCAAGTAACACCCATGTCAAAGATATTTTGTCGGGTTGTTTTTGCTCTTGTTCGTTTTTTTGTTCTTCTTGCTCTGGCATAAATGTTAGTCAGATACTACTTGACCTAGTGAGATGATTCCAAAACTCTTTCTACTATAATTTATTCTTTCACCCTTCCATTTTATTTTAATTGA
>JABMPZ010000075.1 GCA_013203565.1 Parcubacteria group bacterium
GTCTTAGTGGATGTAAAAAACAAAAAAGTAACCTTTCATAAACCACAAACAAAAACCAAGAAACGAAAACAAAGGGAGAAGTAAGAAATAATTTTGTCGTTAAATATGACTATCGTCCAGTAGTGTCCCGTTAAAAACCCAATGGAAACAAGGGTTCCTGATTGTGCTCTGCCAAATTTTGTATACTAACCTCTGAAAGTAGTGTATTTATAGGGATTTTATCGAATAAAGAGACACTCAAAATCTGTAGAATTTCGTATAAATTCCTATCAATATTTAATTTCTTTTTAATGATAGCGACCATAAGGTAAGCACAAATAGCTATACAAATTTGAGTCTTCACAGCATTAGCTGAATATCCCCAGAAAGCTTTAATTTTTAAGTGTTGTTTAATCCACTTAAAAAATATCTCAATCTGCCAACGATTTTTATACAAATCAGCAACTGTCTTAGCTTCAATATTAAAATCATTGGTTAGGTACACATAACTTCTTTTTGTTTCTTTATCGAAATATTTTATCCTTCTTAATTTGTCAGGATATTTTTTTAATCCGTAACGATGAGAGGATATAATGACCTGATCACACCTTACACCAGTTGTTTTATCAACCTTGTTAGAATATAGTCTTTTGATACGTAGATTCTTTTTAGCTCGTATGACAAAGAAAGATCCTGCAGTATGTATTTTGAATAGTCTTTCAAAAGATAAGAATCCTCTGTCCATTACATAGTAAGCTCCAACCTCCAAATTAATTATGTCCAACATATTGACCTCGTGAGTTTTAGCCGTAGTAATGCGGAAAAATGCAGGAATATTGCCTTTTAAGTCCATTAAAGTATGCAACCTCACAGCAGCCTTAGTCTCAAAATATCTTGCCCATTGGAAAACACTAAAACAAAGTTCAATAGTTGTTGCATCAAGAACATAACATGTGCTGTCTAAATCCAAATTAAATACCGTATCATCTAAATACAATCTCCTGGCTTCTTGGATAAGAATCTGAGCAAAGTCTCTGTAAATCCTCCAATCTCTTTTTTCATTAGCTCGAGCCAGTGTTGTTTTAGCTGGCAAAGAAGAAAATCCTGAATGATAGAGTTTTGTTTTCTGCGCTCTTAAACAGACAACCACATCTCTTAAACTCTCACGGTAAGCTAATTGTCCAAAAGCCATTGATAAAAATTGTTGCCAGCAGGTAAAGCTTTTAATGTAATGATGCCCCCTGTATCTTTTGACGCATTGGTCAAAATCATAAAAAGGAGCAAACTCCATTATTTGAGCGAAAACATATTTTCCTTTATTCATACAATTGATAAAAGTTAATTAAGATGAAACCTTTTATCAATTATGCCATTTTCATTTCAAATCAAAAAATATATTTCTCTCGAATAATGGCTAATTTACAGTCTTTTTTTGGGTTTGAGTTGTTTTTAACGGGACACTACTGGACGATCGTCATATTTAGCTGCAAAAATCTTACAGGGTTGAAGTAGACCTACTCTTTCATTTATATGTTGATGCACAATGAGCCATTTCAGGCTTATTTTGCGTTGGAAATGGGTTTTATTTCAGGCTCATCTTGTATTGGACAAGACTCAGGTTGTTAGACAATGGCTTTCCGAGTATAGCGAGGAAAACATTCAACGTTCTGCGAGCAGAGCGAGCAGGTTGTTATTCCTATCTCTATTTGTTATGATGTGTTTAAAAGACAGATGCAGTATACAAAAATCTATGAAAATTCTTTTTATTGAGGATGAAAAGGAGTTTGCGCGTTCTCTAAAGCGATTACTGGAACTAAATCATTATTTAGTGGATTTGGCTTATGACGGCGAGGCAGGTTTAGAGCTTTTGAAGAAAAAAGAGTATGATTTGCTCATATTGGATATTATGCTACCCAAAATGGATGGTTTTGAAGTAGCAAAGAAAGTCCATCAAGAGAAAATTTCAACCCCCATTATTATGTTGACTGCCCGTGATGCAGTAGGTGACCGTATAAAAGGGCTTGATAGCGGAGCCGATGACTACTTAGTAAAACCGTTTGCTTTTGAAGAGCTTTTAGCGCGGCTTCGGAGTTTGGTTAGGCGAAAGCGACAACCGCCAACCCCTACTAAATTTCAAATAGGCGACTTAGAACTAAGCCCATCTAATTATGAAGTAAAAAGAGGAGGCAAGTTAATATCACTGAATAATAAGGAGCATCAAATACTTCACTATTTATTGGGCCGTTCGGGAAAGGTGGTAACCCGAGAAGAGTTAGGAGAGAATATTTGGGGCATAAAAAAATTTAAGAGCAACACCATTGATGTCCATATTCGGCATTTAAGACAGAAAATAGACAAAGGACATAAAGATAAATTGATTCACACTATTCGGGGAAGAGGTTACAAGATTCAAGAGCATGACCAAAGAAAAAAATAGAAGAATAGGGATTGATATTATAAACGATGTCCCTTGGGGGGCGCATTTTTGTCTATTTTATAAAACTAAAGAAGATTTGATAGATAGTTTGGTTCCTTATTTCAAAGCAGGTTTAGAAGATAACGAATTTTGCATGTGGGTTACTTCAGAAACAGTTAGTGAAGAAGAAGCCACAGATGCGATGAGAAAAGCTGTGCCTGATTTTGATAGATACCTAAAGAAAGGGCAGATGGAAATAATAGCGCATACCGAATGGTACCTCAAAGAAGGTATTTTAAATTTACAAAGAGTCCTTGACGGCTGGGCTGATAAACTCAACCAAGCCCTTTCTAAAGGTTTTGACGGTATGAGAATAACAGGTGGTACAGCATGGCTTGAAAAAAAAGATTGGAAAAATTTTGCTAATTATGAAAAAAAAGTAAACGAGACAATTAGTAAATGCCGAATGTTGGCCATTTGTACTTATTCCCTTGATAAATGTGGAGCATCTGAAATTGTAGATGTAGTAAGCAATCATCAATTTGTTCTTATTAGGCGTGAAGGTCGGTGGGAGCTTATAGAAAGTTACGAACGCAAGCAGGCAGAGGAAAAAATAGTTTATGAACAGGGTCTTATGCAAACACTATTAAATAATATACCAGATTACATTTA